>CAZJJT010000100.1:0-11412 GCA_964546395.1 uncultured Fibrobacterota bacterium | reverse complement strand
CCGGCACGGGCCGAATCTGGGCCTCCGGGCTGATGATGTTCGCATAACAGAAACGAAGCCTTACCGCGAAGGACGCGAAGGTCGCGAAGAAACAACAACGAAGAGGAAATCATAGGACCGGCTTTGGCATAATCCGTTCGTTTCCGTCCTTCGCGCTCTTCGCGTCCTTCGCGGTAAACCTTAACTGAAGAAACGAGGAGAGACGATGAAACCGAAAGTCGCCTGCGTCGGGTTCCGGGGATACGCGCAGTCGTACATCAAGCCGGCGCTGAAGATGAAGCAGGAGGGGATCATCGACTTCGTCGCCGTGGTCCAGCGCAACGCCGATAAGTCGCCGGAGCATGTGGCGAGCTGTCGCCATGCCAACGAAGGAGCCGACTCATGCGTGTTTCCGTGGCTGTGTGTGTCCTGCTCACCGCCTTCGCCGTGCCCTCCGTTTCCGCGAGAAAGGGCCCAGACACTGACGCCGCCGCGGTGCATGTGAGCCGTGGTGAAGCGCTCCTGCGGGCCGGCAAACTCAAGGAAGCCGAGCAGGATTTCACGGCTGCGCTCGCCGCCGACTCGTTCTACGCACCGGCAATCGCGGGTATCGGGCAGGTGCTGCTGAAACAGGGGCGCTACGAGGAAGCGGAGGAGCAGTTCCAGCGGGCGTGCGAACTGAACCCCGCGCTCGCGTCAGCCCTTGCGGGGCGCGGTGACGTGCGACAGCTCAAGCGGCAGCACTCAGAGGCGCTCCAGGACTACAACATGGCGCTCGCCGCCGATGCCAACTCCGCGCAGGCCCTGGCAGGACGGGGACGGCTGCTGTTCGGGATCGGCGACACGGTAAGCGCCCTGCGTGACCTGAGCCGCGCACTCGAACTGGACTCGGGGCTGGCCACCGCAGCCTACGCGCGAGCAGAGCTGCACCGCCGTGCAGGACGGACAGCTGAGGCCCTGGCCGATCTCGACCGCACACTCCGCATCGACGCGGAACACGACGAAGCCCTTCTCGCCCGCGCTACCATGCTTCGTCAGGCAGGCAAGCTGCAGGAAGCGCTTCGCGACCTCAACGCGGCCCACGCACTCGACTCGCAGGTGGTGGCAGTGCTGCTTGCGCGGGCAGCGGTCTACCGGGCCCTCGACCGCGACACCATGGCGCTGCTCGACTGCAACCGCCTTCTGCGTATCGACACCGCCCGGGCATCGGTGTGGACCCAGCGTGCCGAAGTGTTTCTGTCGCTCGGCTACCCCGAGTACGCGCTCAAGGATTTCGAGACGGCGCTCAAGCTGGACGCTGAGTACATGGACGCGTACCTCGGGCGGGGCAAGGTGTACGAATCGACACGGCGGTTCGACAAGGCGGTCGAAGACTACCAGTCGTATCTCAAACTGAACCGCAACAACGCCGAAGTGTTCATACGGCTCGCGCAGAACTACGTGTGGTTGGGGGGACATGCGGCGGAAGCGCTCGACGCGCTCGAACGGGCGCTGACACTCAAGCCCGGCAATATCCAGGCGCTGCTCGACCGCGGGCGGCTGTACACCACGATGAGCGAAAACGACAAGGCAATTGCCGACTTCACCGCTGTCATCGCCGCCGACTCGGCCAACGCAGACGCCTGGTACCTTCGGGGGTCCACCTACGGCGCGTTCGACCAGCTCGACTCCGCGATTGCCGACCTCACCCAGGCCGCCCGCCTCAACCCTAACGACCCCAATATCCACTACAACCGTGGCTTCTACCGCGCTTCACAGCGCAACTACAAGCAGGCCGTCGACGATTTCACGTCCGCGATCACGCTCGACAAGCACCACGCCAAGTCCTATTTCAACCGCGGGTTCGCCTACAAGATGATCGACGAGTACCGGCTCGCGTACCGCGATTTCAAGACCTATATCAACCTGCGCGGCGACAAGGACGGGATGCGCAACAAGGTGCGCGGGCTGGTCCGGGAGATGGGGTACCGGGTGGATTTCTGATTACGGAAAGAGGGCTCTGCCGGGGTACAGTCGACAGGTTCTCAACGCAGAGACGTCCCGCCCATTCTCAACCGGACCGAATGGCGCATGCCGTCGCAGCAGGCAGCAACACCGAGGGTGTGCGGCATGCCGGTCCGAGAGATCATTCGGCCATCCAGGCCGAGGAGACGGGCTGTGCCCGACTGAGTTGCGCCGATGTCGGTTCGCGTCGTTGCGTTTCTCAGGCCAACGGTCGCGCCGTTGCGGGTCAGGCCGATGATGCCGCCGTCGGGTATCGCGTCATAAACGACCGCTCCACCGTGTGCCACGAAGACGCCAACCAATTCATCGTTCTGGTACACGCCCGCGCTGTCCCATTCGGCCGGGACTTCGGTGATAAGGGTAAGCGGCGCGTTGAAAACGGTGTCTTCGAGGCTGTCGGCAAGGGTCAATTCCAGATCGTACGACCGCGGAGACGGATCTGGTGTCAGGATAGCGGCGTCTCGCTCCTGACCGTACTTGGTCAGTCCGATGAATGTCGGGTTCCAGATGGCTCCTTCCGCCACCTTGGTTCCCAGATAGACACATATCGAATCGGCCATGCCCGACTCGCACATGGTTCTCCAGGTATGGGTCAGCGTTACTCGGTGCCCGCCATTTGCCGCCAGATTATCGATGAACCCCCTGGCCTCACTGACCGTCGTCCCCAAAGCCGTGGTCCCGATGGTCATGAAGTGGTTCGCGGGGTAGTCGGGAAACGACGGGTTACCGTTCCCGCACGTGTGACGCAGAGCGGTGTAGCCGGCCACGTTGAGTCCGTAGTCAATGTTGGTTGCGTTGCCGTAGCAATTCGGGTACAGGTACGATTCGCACTTCCCATGGCCATCAAGCAATGAATCAAGACGGTTCTTCGACCTGATCATCTCTCTGTACATCGTTGGTGTATCAACGACCTCGACCAGATTCGTGTGCCACAAACCATGGCTCGCGATCTCATGCCCCATGTCGGCAAGAGTGGTTACTCCCGCGATCTCTGCATCCGTATCAACTCCCGCTGCTATCAACCCGTACGTTCCAACCAGCCCATGGCTATGCAGAATCTCGGCGGAACTGATACAGGGATACCCCGCCAGGGGGTAGTGACTCCAATCGTAGTCATCAAGAGTGAACACGAAGGCACCTTTGGCATCCCCGTGCCAGGTTGCGACCCGCGTGTCTCCGGGAACTGCGGAGGCGGCCACAGCAAAGATGGCGAACGCCCAGCATGCGGCAACACATCTTGGGAGCATGGTGTTCCTCCCCTACGTGGAACAGTGAGCCGCCAGCAAACCGGCGGCTGTGCAGAACGCCCGGGCAAGGTTCCGGCCCAGATCAGTGATGGACTGGTGGGTGAACACCCGGGTTCTCCCTTCACACGGGTCAAAATACGACACGATTGAGGTCTCGAGGATGAACGCCGGGCATCCGAATGTATCCTGAAACCAGTGGGGCCCGGTCCTGAGGACCGGGGTGGCGACCGACGGCCAGACGGACTGAAGACCAGCGACCTGCTCCAGTATGCGCAACACTTCCAGTTTCGCCACATCCGCGCCCTGCACTCGCCCGGCAGCGACCTCGTCTGCGGTGGCCATGAAACTGGCCAGTATCGTATGGTTGCGCCATACCCCCCCCCCGTGCGCATCAATCATCAGCCCGATCTTCACTCCGTGCTCTGCCGCGGCAACGAAGAATTGCTCGACACCGCGTTGCTCCGGTTCGATACTGTCGAACCACTGGCGGTTAGGGTTCGTCCAGCACAACGAGTTGCCTGGCCCGCCGCAGCGAGCGCTATCGACATTGAAGATCGGAACCCAGTAGAACACAAACCTGCTCAACAATCCCCTGGTGGGTTCCTCGCGGTCAAGACGACAGAGTTCCTCGATGCACGGCATGCCGAGCCATCCGGTCATCTGTTCCAGGGGCGAGTGCTGTCCGCACGTGAGCACGATGCCAATCCTGTCCTTGATGGGCCCGGGAGCTGTCAGAGAGACGAGGTGGACAGGCAGGCCGCCAGTGCTCGTGGCCACAACCTCAACACTGGCACCCAGTTGCCTGGCGCGCTCCAGATCCCGGTCACGCTCCTGTTCCCCATACACTGGCGCATTCGCGACGTAGATGTCGCCCTCGTGCGGCGGCAACGCCACCTCGCCCCGCCGCTCGCCTTCGGGCCCCCTTCCAATCACGTGAAGCGCGGCGCGCTGCCACGTCTGCCGGTCGATGGAGGTGAAGAACGAATTGCACATCTGCGTAAGGCGTTCGATCCTCACCGTACGAATCGACGGGTCTTGGACCTTGAAGAAGTGCCAGTAGTTGAAACTCGTCGTCTCGAACTCCACGCCCGGGTAGACCCCTATGGTCGTATCGTCAACAAGGAAAGGAGCAAGCGCGCTGCCACCCGGGAAATCTGCTTTGACCATCGCTGCGGCAGTGCGCGTATCGTCGAACAGATGGAACAGCTCACTGTTGGCGATCAGCACTTCTTCCACGTGCGCAGCCGTTGCTCGACTGCCCCGGAAGTCGGTTCCGACAGTGAACGTCTCGGGAAGAGGCATCAGCGCCTTGAGGTCAAACCCCCGGGCCTCTCCCTCAACCGACAAGCCGGTTCCGGGGCTGCTGCCTGCGACAATCCGCACACGACTGCGCTCAACCTGCACCTCGTGGGGCAGCGAGAAACGGGGCGCGGCGACGGGGTTCATGATCGCAACCCCTGTGTAGAACGGACCTCTCGTGTCAACAAGTGAACCGATAGAGAACGGCGACCTCGCCTCAAGGATAGGTTCCCCCGACTGCTCAGCCCGCAACACCCATTGCAGCGCTCCCCATTCGGTCAACGCAAGCGTCCAGCGCAAACCATTGGGCAGCACTGCATCGAACAGTACCTGCGCCTGCTCAACTTCATCAGGGTCTCTGCGCAGCGGCGAGGGAGCGCGCGCCATTCTAAGGCTGTCGGTGAACACGTCATCGGGGCTGTCGATGTGAACCCGAAGTCGAACAAAGACCTCCGGGTATCGACCCACAGGGCACGGCACCGATGAACCAGTCGCCGGGTGTGCGATACGAACCAGCTCAAGCTGCCCAGTTGAAGTGATCTTGGCGAATGGTTTCTCGGCCATGCGGTCTCACCACGGACTCTGACTGCGGCGGAAAGCAGCTGAACTACTTCTGATTGGTCGGTTTCATGCTCGCCTTGCCACTGCTGGAGCCGACAGGTTTCGGCGGCTGGGCCCGGCACCCCTCGGTTCTCTGATAGATCTGGAGCGGCACGCCGGGCGGATCGACCTGTACCACGTCAGGGCCGCGCCAGGTTACCGTGTACTGCTTGTCCTGTATCGTTTCGGTCCGAACAACGTCGTCGAGGCGGTGTTTGACAGTTACCGTGTCACCTGCCTCAACATTGGCCACAAGCATGCACCCGTCGGAGTACATAAGCGGAACTGCACGACCATTGACATCAATCTCAACACAGGACCCCATCCAGTCGTAGCGGCGCACGCGATAGTTTCCGGCCTTCTTTGCAGTTACGCGGATATAGCCCTCGTTGGGGTAGCCGATCGCCACCGCGGCCACTGCGTCTTGCTTCTCCATTGGCAGATTGATGGTGACAGTCCCGTCGCGGTCCACAATGATTCTCTCCCATACCAGGTGCAGCGCCTGAGGCGCCGTGCCGACGCAACAGCCCGCAATGCTGCGGAACCGGGAAAGAGATATGGAATTGACATCAGCGCCACCGGACCACCCACCCACAACTCGCTTGTCAATATCCCTCCAGGTCATCCCAATCTCGTCGACGCGCGAGTTGTCAACCGCGACAAAACTGCCGTCCTTCACCTGCTGCTCGACCAGTTGGTTGCGGGTGAACTTGTTGACAACGTCCCAGTAGTCGTATCCACAGTCGATAAGCTCAAGGCTGCACTGTATCATGTCCTTGATACAGCAGGTCTCGCAGTTCTCCTCGCCCATGGGGTGCCACTGTGCGTATTCCGGGACCCAACCGAACTCCGAACTGATCGAACGTACATAGCTGTACGTGGCATTCGCCTTCTGTATGTAACGCTCGTTGCCGACAAGACGACCCAGTCTCGCCAGTCCGGAGGCGACCCATACGGCGGAGTGTACATGTCCGAAGAACTCGCCTCGGCAGTTGAAGTAGCGCGAAATGCCCAGCAGATAGTTGGCCATTCCGACGGCGAGGTCGAGCGCGGCATCGTCACTGAATTTCTCCGCCCGCACCGCCAGGGAATGCAGCATCATGCCGTTTCTAATCGACTCTTCTCCTCGCCCGGTAACCCGCTCCGCACACCAGCCTCCGTCTCGAAGGTACACATCCCCTGGGAAGCGGTAGACCTTCTCGTCGAACGGAAAATCGCCACTCCAGAACGTTCGCGTCTGTATCTCGTCAACCAATCCGCGCATGCCCCGGGTCAGGCCTGCGGCCCGCATCTCGGCTTCCGCGTTGTCCGGTTCTTCCTGGAGCAGGCGGTTGAGAGCTCCGAGGACATAGGCCATCTCGTGGAAGGCCGAATGATTTGTATTTGACCAGGGATAGTCTTCGTGGTAGCGCAATCCCTGAGGTCCCCACGACTTGAGCACATGCCGTTTGAACCCCTGCTCGACCGCTCCGAGCCGCGGATCTTCGCCGAGTATCTTGCGTGTCGCAACCGCCGCCTCATACCAGCTCGCAACCAGCTCCGCATCGTCAACCCGAACGTGGCGAGCATACGCAGGCGCCTCGTTAATCGCAATGAACCAGTAGGGTAAGTAGTCGTAGGCGTCATCGACCATCGTGCTCAGGTAGTTCCGGGCATTGCGCGCTACCGCCTGCAGATCACACTTGTCATACTTCACGTGTTCCTCACCGTTCTTCCTGTCCGTCAGTGCCGCTCCGCAGACCGCAGGAATAGTAATACAGAGCCATTGAAGCGCCGCGACTATCTCCCGCCTTGCGCCCCAGGCCTGCAACACGCAAGCCATCTCTTGTGTCCGCATGACGGCCTGTTTCGACTTCAGCTCCCTTCAGATCATACGCCCTGAAGATGGCGGAATGGCTCTGGCCAGCCGGTGCTGTCCTGCGGTGCCTGTCCCGGTGCACGGCTGTAGCGCTGAAGATGCCCAGATTGGTTATCTCGAACTGGTTCTCTGGATCGGTCAGGTACGAATCCAGGTGTGGAGAGTAGGTCTTGGTAACCAATTTGTCGGATTGCGGATAGAATTCATAGATGCGCAGATAGCCGTTTCCTCCGTCCAACGGTGAGTAGTCTGATAGAAACATGTACACCTTGTTTCCGTTGTCGCCGGTTTCCACCCTTCTTCTCCATTGGCAATCATGGCCGTTGAACACCAGAGATATGTTCGCGTGTTTCCGCACCAGTTTGTTCCACATGTCCAGCGGTGAATTCTCCCGGTAATATTTGCTCGGCAGAGTATCTATTTCGCCTTCCGGGTTCAGGAATGCATGTGTGAGAATAATCACTTGTTTGTCGGGGTAACTTTGCACCACGTTGTTTGCCCAGATCAGCGTGGAGTCGTGTGGGCCGAATTCCAGCGCCAGGATCATCCATTCCACACCGCCTGCGCTGAAGAAGTGATAGGTATTGTCCATCTTGCCGGCAAGGTGTGTGTTGAAGTATCCACCGAATGTAGGCAGGTCCTTGTAATCATCGTAGGGAAAGAACGTGTTGAACTTGGTTGTCATGTTGGGAGCGCCGAGGTAGCGATAGGCCGCCCCGTCATGGTTTCCCGGTACGAGCGCATAGGGGATGCTGTCGTATAGAGTGTACATGGCATTCCTGGCAATAGTCCATTGAGCACTGCTGTCGAAGGAATTGACAATGTCTCCGACATGAAGCACATACTTGATATTTCTCGCGGCAGCGTTGTCAGCAATCCACCGGGTTTGCGCATAGAACATCTCCGGTGTGCCGTTGTTTCTCCAGTCAGCATAGTACTGGGTGTCCGGGATTACAATGAGCGTGAAAGATTGCTCCGCACTGATACGCGGGAAACATGACCATGCCAGAACTACCAAGGCAACCGACAAACGCGACGGCTTCCTCTTCATGTGGATCTCCTGCTGTTTGGGGTCCTGTTCACGAGTAGCCCGCCCCTGTCCTGTGGCGCCAGGCCGGGCAGTCACACCCCTCCGGAGGGCCCTATCATGGCTTCGGCAAGGCCACGCGCGTAGTCAAGCTTGGCCAGCCGCACGGCCAGCGGAACGCCGATACTCTCGCCTGACACTTCGAAGTTGAAGATACCGGAGTACCCGACCCCCCGCAAAGCTTCGATGAATCCGTCCCAGTTCACTGTGGCGCCTTTGGCGTAGGGGAACATGTGGTCATCCTTCTCACCCCTGTTGTCGGCGATGTGCAGTGCCCGCAGCTTGTTTCCCGCTCTGCCGACGAACTCCGCGCAGTTTCCCTTGACAAGGTTAAGGTGCCCCGTGTCCAGACATATGCCGGTCTGCTCCTCTCCAACCACCGCAATCAGAGAAAGCAACCCCTCCAGTTCATTCGAACCGTTCTCAAGACAGATTGTCAGTGATGTGCCGCGGACGAAGGAGAGAACCTGCTCCAGACCCGCTACCTGCTGCTGCAGAATCTTGTCCCTCTCACACCCCGCCCGACGCATCCCGCCGCCGCCCGCATGAAGGACCCCGGCCTCGATGCCAAGGGCGCAGAACAGGTCGCACGACCGCTTCAGTATCTCCATGGTTCGGGCCCTCTCCGGTTCGTCGGGGTGTGCGATATCTGCCTGGAGATAGAGATGTCCCTGGGGAAAGGACAGACCCAGCTCGGAACAGTACTGACGATACGCCTTGCCGGTCTTCTGTGGATCGCCTCTATCGAGCAGGTCGCATGCGTGCTCAGAGGAAAGCTCGGCGCACTCGAAACCATGCTTCGCAAAGGTTTGCGCCATCTGCTCCAGTGTGAGCCCATGGAGGAAATGCGTCCACATCGAAATCTTCATGAGTGCTTCTTCCTGTGAACCGATTGTCCACTGCTCAGGGCCGGGGGAACGACCTGCTCGGCGCCCTGCTCGTCCCCGTTGTCCCTGCTGACTGGCCTGCAAGCTTCCGACCCGCGGCATCGAATGTCCCCCTGCTCTGCTCTGCGTCTTGCGCTGCCGTTCCTTTGGAGGGGATAGTCGACACCGACGAGAATATGCCCAGATTGGTGTATTCAAATTCGTTCTCGGAATCTGTCTTGTACTCGGACAGATAGGGCGAGTAGGACCTCACGCTGAACTTGTCCTCGGATGAGTCGAACGTGATCACTCTGAGGAAGCCGCCGCCACCGGTCCCGGTTACCGTTTCGCAGTAGTCTGCCATGAGCATGTACACCGTGTTGCCGTTGTCACCAGCCTCAACTCGTCTCCCAACGTCCCACGTATGGCCGGATAGAACCATGAAGACGTTCGCGTATTCCTTCGCGATTTTCCAGATATCTTGTGCATTGTTGTCTCTGCCGTAGTTTTCCGTAGCCTGATTGGCTATTTCGTTGTCGTTGTCTAACCACCCGTGGTACAGCATGATAACTTTGTGGTTGGGATGGTTCTTAAGAGTGTTCTCTATCCAGACCATGGTTTCGTCGTGCGGCCCATACTCAACCGCCAGCACCATCCAGTCTACACCCCCGCCCCTGAAGAAGTGGTAGGTGTTGTCCATCGGTCCGGCCTGGTCGGTATCGAAGTACCCGCCGAAGGACGGCAGGTTTTCGAAATCGGCCAGCGGGAAGAATCGGTTGTACTTTGATGTGCTGTTGGGATTCGAACCAATGTTCTCGCACCCGTCATGGTTCCCCAGTCCGATTGCGTAGGGAATACCGGCATTCTCGAGGATTGCGAAGGTGTTCCGTGTCCTCAGGACCCGGGCATCGGTGTAGTGGTTCTGGATCTCTATGTCGCCAATATGCCCCACGAACACGATGTTCAGGTTGTCCTTCTGGGCCACGCACCACGCCATCATGTCATCGAACATCTCCCACGTGCCACCCTCTCTTTCGCCGGTGTAGTGCTGGGTGTCGGGGATATGCACGACAGTGAACTGTTCGGCATTCGCTCCGCCCAGGCACAGGGTAGCCACCGCGGTGATCAAGAACCTTGATGTGGTCATCGCACAAATCTCCCTTCCATGCTGAACACAAGCCGCCCTCCTCGCGAGAGACCAGTTCCTGCGGCAACTGGTATCACTACTGCAAGTAAGGTACCTCGACATCCAGGCAAGTGCCAACGGCTGTATAGCTGCGAAAAGTGTAGGATCCTATCAAAGTTGGCAGTGCCGGGTGAGAAGGTCTATTTTGCTCACTGTGAGACCTGCAATTCCTGCGCAGTCGGCACCGAAATACGTGTAACGGGCTGCCAAAAGGGCTCTTATGGAAACACCATTCACGCCGATGGCGTTCAGGGGCAAGAGACACCCGAAGGAGTATTCATCAAGTTCTGGCAGCTTCAAAGGGCCCGTCAGCTCAGAATACTATAACTACAAGTTCGAGCGGTCCTCACCTCTGCTTCGCGTGTACTATGTCGGACGCCAGGAGTCGGTGCCGGGGGACTACTGGCAACGCAGCAACTACGAGGGGTTCAATGTAACGCTGGTGACTGCAGGGAACCACATCCTCATACAGGGCGGCAAGAGATACATCGTACACAAGGACGAGATCTTCCTGCTGCACAAGGGACGCCCGCATCACATGGAGACCGGGCCGGCGGGGTTCTCCCACCGGCGATTCCTGGAGATCGATGGACCGATCCTCGATTCAATACTGCGCCACTCGGGCCTGAGCGACATAGACCACATAGTGCCCGGAGACCCGGCGCCGATCTACCACCTCATGAAATCGACCTACCGCGAGCTCCAGGATAAGAAGGAGGGCTTTGCCATGCGACTCTCGGCCCTTGCCTTCCAGATACTCCAGGAGTGTGCAAACCACATAAGCCCCCATGGGTATCCCGAGAAGGTAGAGACGGCAATCAGTTTCATGGAGCGTAACCTGACAAGGTCCGTGGCGATACAGGAGATCGCTTCACACGTGGGCATGAGCGTCCCCAATTTCCACGTCCTTTTCAAGAAGCATCTTCAACAGACGCCGCTGCAGTTCTTCATCCAGCAGAAGATGGAATGGGCTTCCCATCTGCTGCTGACCACTCCCGATTCCGTCAAGACAATCGCGCTCAAGCTGGGCTATTCCGAACCGCAGTATTTCTCAAACCAATTCCACAAACATGTGAACGTCTCGCCTTCGCGGTACCGACAGGAGAGGACCGGCCGCCAGCTCTGATGGGTCTGCGGGCAGTCGCTGGTCCGCTACCCGGCACCCCCCGCTTCGGTGACACTCCTCGGGAGTCCCGCGATGTCTATTGGTGTGGTTGGATACCCCTTGCCGGCACTCTCAATCAGCAGCACCCAGTCGGACCGGGAGCCCGATGAGGGAGGAGTAA
>CAZJJT010000099.1:0-11412 GCA_964546395.1 uncultured Fibrobacterota bacterium | reverse complement strand
TTCAGCCGATCCACGACCCGTTGTACGAACTGCGATTCCTTCACGTCGTAGCCATCGAGATAGGCCAGCTCAAACAGGTCCTGCTCCAGTTTCGCCGCGGTCATCACCACACCGCGCGCGCCGCTCTCAAACGCCTCGCGCAGCACCCGCATCCCCTCTTCAAGGTGCTGCTCTGCGGTCCACTCAGCGTACTGGGGATTGCCAAGCACCGCCCGGACATCCCTGCCTATCGTCGCGGCGATGCGCTCATTGGCACGAAGCAGATCGTACTTCCGCTGGCTGCGCCGCGCATGGAACGGCGCCCGCGCCTTCTCGTGGGCGCTCACGTCCCCGTCCGCTTTCACCACCGCAACGTAGCAGTGCGCTTCGCCCAGGCTTCGCTGCTGAAGGTGGCGGTTGCTCATCGCTCGGCAGTATCTCCGGGGCGGGCTCACCGGCGTGATTGCGGGTACACACGAGTACGTGTTGCCCGCCCTCACGGAGACCGAGCATGGCGCGCAGTCGCTCCGGGGACGCGGCGAAGTCACGTCGCCGAAGTGTCGCGCGCTCGATCCCGTTGGCATGAAGATACGTGCGAACGTCGCGGCGATGCCACGCAAGAACGGCCTGCACGCGGAGCACCGCTCCGGTGAACATGCACGGCTCGTCATCGGCAGTGAGATAGTCGGTGGTCGCGTTGAGATAGGAGAGTTCGAGGCGTGATGCGAGGAGCGGTGTCATGCCGGCGCGGATGAGCGCAGGATCGGGTTCGAGAAGGTAGCGACGGATGGGTGCGGGCGGCAACCGGGACGGCATCCGCGAGGTGTCAGCCGACAATTCGCATGTCACGCTCCCGTCGCGGCCCAGAACCACTGCGCAGGCCGTGCAGGTTGCGGCGGACGCGCCGGTCAGGTCGAAAAAGAGCAGCAGTTCGCGGCACTCGCCGTTCCATGACACGAACCGCCATCCGTCAAGTTGCGGCACCTTCCGCCGGACTTCACTCGGCTCCAGCAGCGGTGAGGCTTTCACGCAGAGCCTGCTGCAGCGCTGTGCGAGCGCAGGAAGTATGGCGTACAGGTGGGGGCTGCAGCGTTCGAGGGTGACATGACGGCCCGTGCGGTCACGCCGCGAGGGGTCGAGGTAGACCCAGTCGAAGTGACCCGTGCTGGTATCTTGAAGGAAGTGCTCGGCGCTGCAGGCGGAGAGTCGTGTCGGTTCGAGGCCGAGGGCGACGGCATTCGCGGACAGCAGGGCAGCGAGAACCGGGTCGCGTTCGCAGCAGTATGTCTCGGCGCCGGCTGCAGCGAGCGCGGACGCGTCGATGCCGAGACCGGCGCTGAGGTCGGCAACCCGGCTCCCGGGCATGCAGCGTGCCTTGTACCGGGCCGTGGCCTCGCCGGAGCACTGCTCGAGCGCAGTGTGCTCGAGGAGCAGTTGGTTCCACAGCGACGGCAGCTTGGTCCGCGCTCGCGCGGCACACGCGATCTGCTCGGCAATGGCGCGGACAGGCATGCCGGTCCGACCCGACTCCCGAAGCGCGAGAGCCGCGGGATCATCACTCGCGTGCGCCGCGAGGAACGTGCGGGCCTCGGGTGCGGTGAGTTGAGCGATCTCATCAAGGGTCATTGGTGAGCGTCCCCTTTGCGGACGTATCTTAGGCAAAATACAGGCTCGCCTGTGCGGGCCTGTTACGCGACGGTGAACGATGGTACGAGTGGACCCCCGTATCCAGCAACCGCGGCCAGGCGGACGGACGGCGAGAAGCTGTGTCCGGACGCTGTGCTGCACTCTCATGGGGATTGTGATCATGGCAACGAGCGGATGCCGTGCAGAGCAGAGACCCGCGGCGGAGCTGCGAGTTCGCAAGGCGGCGGTGGCAGGGAGTTTCTACACCGGCTCCGCGGGCGCACTCCGGTCCGAAGTGGAGCGGTTCCTCCAGGCAGGGCCCACGCTGTCGGGCTCATCGCGGATGCTCATCTGCCCGCACGCGGGGTACGTCTTCTCGGGCGAGTTGGCCGGCAAGGCGTACGCTTCGGTGAAAGGCGACATCACCACTGTTGTGCTCCTCGGCCCCTCGCATCGAGCGCTGTTCGAGGGCGTGTCGATTGCGGACGTTGATGCGTATGCGACGCCGCTCGGCACGTGCCTGCTGGACTCCGGCGTGGTCGCGAAGCTGCGCAGGAGCCCGCTGGTCGGTTCGGTTGCCCAGGCGCACCGTGAGGAGCACTGCTTGGAGGTACAGGTGCCGTTCATCCAGGTTGCGTTTCCCCAGGCGCGTATCGTCCCGATTATCATGGGGCGGGCGGAGCCCGCCGAGGTGGCGGAGTTGCTGCTGCCGCTTGTCGACGAGAAAACGCTGGTGGTGGCATCGTCGGACCTGTCGCATTTCCACACGCACGAGCAGGCGAAGAAGATTGACTCGCAGTCGGTGGAGACGATCCTGGCGGGAGACATGGACGGGCTCATCGACGGGTGCGGGGAAGCGCCGATTCGGGTGCTGATGCACCTGGCGAAGGCGCGCGCCCTCGAGCCGGTCCTGCTTGACAAGCGCAACTCCTACGAAACAGCGCCGGAACACAGTGGCCCCGGACGAGTGGTTGGCTACGCGGCCGTGGCCTACGTGCCCCGCAGTGACACGAAGACATATCTGCTGAAGCTCGCGCGGGCGAGTCTCGAAGCCTGCGTGCGCGGCCAGAAAGCGCCGTCGACGAGGGACGCCCCGGCGGAGACGAAGAGCCCGAGCGGGTGCTTCGTCACCCTGCACAAGGACGGCCTGCTTCGCGGGTGTATCGGCAATATTGAGCCGACCAAGGCCCTGTGTGACGCGGTGGTGGACAACGCGCGCAGCGCAGCGCTCAGCGATCCGCGGTTTCCGCGGGTGCAGCCCGACGAGTTGGGGCGGATTGACGTCGAAGTGTCGGTGCTCACGGTTCCGGAGCCGCTCGAACACACCAGCCCCGAGGACCTGCTGAACAAGCTGGTGCCGGGCCGTGACGGTGTCATACTCGAGAGTGGGTTCCACCGCTCGACATTCCTGCCGCAGGTGTGGGACCAGCTCCCGGACAAGGTCCAGTTCCTCGAACACCTGTCACGCAAGGGCGGGATGGCGGCGGACGGATGGAAGAAGGCCACGGTCAAGGTGTACCGGGCCGAGCACTTCGGGGAGGAATAGGTGAGCTCAGAGCTCAGGGAAGCCTGATCTCTGTGACTGCCTGCTCAGCGCTTCTGCGTCTCCGTGGGGGGCCACTTCCTGTCCCCTCAACGCCTCCACCAGCACCTGTTCGAGTTCCTGGCTGCTGTGTGCCCTGAACAGCTTCCCCCGCGCTCTTGCTCCCCCCACGATACCTCTCGTGTACCAGGCGACATGGCGTTTCATCTCCGCCGTGCAGCGGCGCTCACCGTGTATTTCGCGGAACAGCCGAAGGTGTTCGAGGGCAAGTCCCAGGCGCTCGGCGGGCGCGACGATCCGTGGCTGTCGTTGCTCGAGAAGATCACGGCACTGAGCGAACAGCCACGGGTTTCCGAGCGCGCCACGGCCAATCATCACGCTGTCACAGCCGGTTCGGGCGAGCATGTCGCGCGCGTGTTCGGGACGGGTGATGTCGCCGTTGCCGATCACCGGTATCCCGACCGACTGCTTCACCACCGCGATGCGCTCCCAGAAGGAGTGGCCCGAGTAGAGCATGGCAGCCGAACGGGGGTGCAAAGTGAGGGCGGCGGCGCCGGACTGCTCCGCGATACGCGCCAGTTCGACGTCGACCCACTCGCCGGTACGCCACCCCGAACGGATCTTCACGCTTACGGGCACACTGCTCTGCCGCACCATCGCTTCGACGATACGGCCGAAGAGGTGGGGGTCTTTCATCAGGGATGCCCCTCCGTTGCGCCGTACCACTTTGCGTACCGGGCAACCGCCGTTGAGGTCGATGAAGTCGGGGGCGGCCAGTTCACACACTACCGCAGCGGCCTCGCCGAGCCGGGACGGGTCGGCCCCGAAGAGCTGAATGCCGACGGGGCGTTCGGCGGGAGCGAGCGCAAGGAGCTCGCGAGTCGCCTGCGAGCCGTGGCCGAGGCCCTCGGCGCTCACCATCTCGCTGACAACGGCATCGGCTCCGAGGCGTCGGCACAGACCTCTGAACACCGTGTCGGTGACGCCTGCCATGGGAGCCAGTATTATTTTTCCCAGGAAATTCATACACTCAAAATAGCTCCACGGTACCGATGGCCCGTCAGGAAATCACCAGCATGCGGTTCACCGAAGAAGTCAAGTTCGTGACGCCGCCGGTTCTGCTTGCTGCCTGGCCGGGGATGGGCAACGTGGGCCTCATCGCGATGGACTACCTGCGGCGCAAGCTGGAGGCGAAGCCGTTTGCCGAGATAGACATGTCGCCGTTCTTCATTCCCGAGTCAATCGTGGTTCGTGAGGGGTTGGCGCAATTCCCGCACGTGCCGGCGAGCGTGTTCCACTACCGCCAGGCCCCCGACGTGGTCATCTTCGAGAGCAACGCGCAGGTGGGGGGGCATGACGGGGTGGCAATCACCCGGGCAATCCTTGATGTGGCGACGAAGCTGAATGTTCAGCGGGTGTATACGGCCGCCGCATTCGCGCAGAGCATGAGCTACCAGAGCGGCTCGCAGGTGATGGTGGCCAGCACGAGTCAGAAGGGGTTGGAGTCGCTGAGCAGCGAGGGCCTGACGCCGATGCCGGACGGGTATATCGCCGGGCTGAACGGCCTGATGCTGGGTGCGGCCAACACGCGTTCGATAGACGCGGCGTGTTTCCTGGGCACGATACCTTCGTACGCCACGAGCCTGGCCTACCCGAAGGCGTCGCTGGCGATCCTGAGGGTGCTCGGGCGGATCCTGGACATCGAGCTTGACTTTTCGGAGATTGAGGCGAATGTTGAGGAGATGGACCGCCAGTTGGCGACCATCGAGGAGCGTATCAAGCAGATATTCCCTTCGATGGAGGAGCGGGACGATGAGATACGAGCGCTGGACGAAGACAAGGTCCCGCACCATATCATGGAGCGCATCGAGCGCCTGTTCCAGATAGTGGAGCGCGAGAAGGCCCGGGCCCCTGAGCTCAAGGCAGAACTCGACCGGTGGGGCCTCTACGAGCTCTACGAAGACCGCTTCCTCGACATATTCGACGACGAGAAGCGCAAGCGTCGGCCGGAGTAGCTCCTAGCGAATATCGGCGGTGCGTGTTCGCACCGAGCCATCCCGCCCGGTCACCACTACCAGGAATACCCCCCGGCCGACCCGCGAGCGCTCAAGCGCGAAGTGGTTGCTGGTGACGTTGCGCACGCATACCACCCGCCGTCCCGACATGCTGTACACTTCCACGCGCGCCGCGCCGGCTGCGTTGTAGAGCACAAGCGCGCCGCTACCCGCTGCGCGCTGCACGCGCAGGACCCCTTGCGCCGCTCGTCTGGCGGCCAACTCCACCGCCAGAGACGTGGTGGAAGCCGAGAGCGTATCACTCATGCGCGAGACATTACCGAGAACGTCGACCGCTTTCAGCGAGTACTCGTAGCTGCACTCCGGGCTCAGGCCGCCCGCCGTGTAGCCGGGCGAGGTCGTGTAGCCGACGTAGAACCCGTTCTGGTAGACCTGGTAGCCGTCAACCCCCGTCACGTCCGTGGACGCGGTCCAGCTGAGCGCAAGCTGCGTGGACGTGGCCGACACGAGGCTCAGCCCCGCGGGCACCGAGGGCGGGAAGAAATCCACGAGACCGGGAGTCGGCAGCCCGAGCCAGCCCACGAGGGCGCGGTACTTGTGAGCATCGGCGATGTCCTGCCCGAACGACTCCTTCGCGCCCCAGGCTCCTCCCGAACCGAACGTCCCCGCGTGCGCGTAGTGACAGAACTCGTCGTAGTAGTTGCCCATGCTGTCGAGGTACGCGATGTACAGGTCGTACATTGCGACACTTCGGTTGATAACGTCGGCGTTGGTCGTCACATGTTGTCCACCCTCGTAGGCGATATGGCGGAACACGCGGCCGCGGTTGGCACCGGCCGAATCGATATAGGTCTTGTTGCTGCGCGAGTTGTTTGCCGACGTGACAATCGCATCGTGGAGCAGGCTGACCGCGTTGCCCGCCGCCCCGTCGACACTGTGCCCGAAGTACGGGGCGGGCGAGAACGCGTCGGGGTAGATCCCGCGCGGGTTGTGTACCGGGCTGTCGTAGACTACCAGGTGGTCGGCGATGTGTGTGTTTCCACCGGTGTGGATGGCATCGATGCGCACCAGGCGCGGATTGCCTGCTCCGAACACGTCCTCGGTCTCCTCGAAGACCCGGAGTGCGGCCCAGGCGTGGAAGCGCCGACCCTCGTAGTACTCGTCCGGACCACCGAGGCCGAGCGCCTGCCCTTCGTTGACACAGTAGCGGGCCTGGGTGAAGCCGAAGTTCCAGGTCTCGTTGGAGTACTCGATGTAGTACTGCAGGTGCGGTTTCAGCGGCATGCAGGTCGGCACACCGCCGGCGTAGACGAGTTCGCGCCGCGTCATTTCATCCAGGTCGGCAAATTGCGGCTGGTCGAGGTCGATGTCGCGCATGTCAACGCCGTGTTTCACCAGGAGTGCCAGCTTACGGACGTAGTCGTTGGCACCGCGCTCGAGCGTATCGCGACTGAGCAGCGGGTGCGGGATACAGAGCCAGAGGTTCTTGCCGGAGCGGTTGCACAGGTCGATCATCCATTCGAACGCCACCGGGTTCTGGATGAGGTCGGCGCGCTGCGCACGTTCGTTCCAGTCGTTCTGTGCCGTGTTGTTGACCGCTCCCCAGTCCATGAACCGCAGCGTGACATACGGCTGGATTTCTGTGAGCAGGTCAACCTTCCAGGGGTTGTCGCCGACAACGGCCTGGTGAGTTGCGCCGAACGGGTCGGAAGCGGCTCCACCCCACGCGACGTTCCAGAAGTTGGTACCGATACTCATCGTGGGTGTGCCCGCGGCTTGCGTGGCAGCCTGCACCGCGGCGGCGGGAGCCGAAGCGTTGCCGGTGACGTCGCGTGCCCTGAGCGTGACGTCATATGTTGTCGACGGTGCCAGGCCGGGAATCGAGAACACGGTCGCGTCCGTGGTCCCCACGGGGCTGCCGTCAAGGTACACCACGTAGCCGGCGATATCGGGCTCGGCTGAAGGGGTCCAGGAGATATCGGCCCGCGTGCTGGTTGTTGCGGTGACACTCAGGCCGGTGGGGCTCGCGGGCGCGTCGCTGTCGGAAGTCCCCGTGGTTACCTGCACCGTGTCACTGCTGGCCGACTCGTTGCCGGCCCGGTCAAGCGCCGTGACATGGAAGGCGTACGATGAGGCCGCGGAGAGGCCAGACACCACCAGGCTGGTATTGGGCGTGCTGTCAACTGCCACACCGTCCCGGTACACTCGGTACTGGTACACACCACGATTGTCGACCGCGGCCTGCCAGTAGAGGCCGGTGCTGTTCGAGGTGACATTTGACGCGGTGAGGCCGCTGGGTGCGCTGGGTTCCTCAGTGTCGGCGACACGCGTAAGCGGGAATGACCGGACACTGAACTGGGGGCTGGTCAACACGGTATCGAGGAACAGGTCCCAGTCGACCGCATCGTTTGACGCCCAGCACTGGAAGTGGCGGACGCTGGTGTAGCCGGGTTTGGTGATCCTGATGCTGTCGGGGTAGATGCCGTTGCCCGACCCGAGGTCGAGGTACACCTCGTGGGTGTAGGGCGGGGCGATGTCGCCGAGCCAGGCATGCGTCGCCGGGTCACCGTCATAGACCTGCACAATCTCCCAGTCGGCGTTGTCGCCCCAGACGTGCATGCCGTTGGAGGTAACAGACGTCATCTTCGGGGTTGGGTGCCCTACTCCCTCATCGAACCAGTCCAGTTCCTGGTACTTCTCGCCGCTGCAGTCGAGCGTGGTGAACCGCACGTAGCGGTAGGTGGTTTGCGCGCTGGCGGCAGCCACGGCTGCCATGACACACATGGCTGTTGCGAAGGCTCGGACATGTGCAGTTCGCATTGCGTACCTCCTGGATGGTGAGTACCCCGGTGCGGCCGCTCAAGGCCGCCGATTACATTATATAGCCTCGTATCCCAGGATGCACGGGTTTCAGCTGCTCCGCCATGTGGTAGATTGGCACTGCACCCCGAAGGGAGCAGCAATGGCGCGAGCGGTGAGGGGAGTGGTGGGCGGCGCAGTCGACGTACGCGACTTCGGCGCGGTCGGCGACGGTTGTAGGGTAAACACGGCGGCCATTGAGCGCGCCATCGCGCACGCTTCCGAGACGGGGGCGCAGAAAGTGGTGGTACCGCCGGGCGTATTTGTCACGGGGACTGTTGTGCTTCGCTCGAAGCTGACCCTGGAATTGCTGAGCGGTGCGGTGCTCAAGGCCTCCACCAGCATCGCCGATTTCCCGGAGCGAGCCGTGCGCGAGGGCGAGCACGTGCACCAGGACCACTCGCGCCGCTCGTTCATCCTCGCCGACGGCTGCGAGGACCTTACTGTCTGCGGGGGCGGCACCATTGACGGGAGCAACGAGGCCTACGCTGCGGTCCCCAGGGAGAAGCGCGGCCCGTACCGCTGGTTCGGCTATGTCAGGGACAGCTACCAGCCGGCCCTGTCATTCCGCCGCTGCCGCAACCTGCGTCTGCTGGACATCACCGTTCAGAACACGGTGCGGTGGAATGTGCACCTGTTCATGTGCGAACGCGTGTGGGTGGAGCGGGTGTGCATCGTCAATGATCCGTTTGCGGGCAACTCCGACGGTATCGATATCGACGGATGCCGGGACGTGCTGATCAGCAACACGAAGATCGACACGGGCGACGACGCGATTGTGCTCAAGACACTGCTTGACTCACAATCGTGCGAACGGATCACGGTTACCGGCTGCATACTCAAGAGCACGTGCGCCGCGTTCAAGATCGGCACCGAGTCGTTCCACGATTTCAGGCATATCACGTACGCCAACTGCGTCGTACACCAGAGCCCGCGTGCGTTCGAGATTGTCGTGTTTGACGGGGGGAATGTCGAGGACGTGGTGGTGAACGGTCTCACGTGTGACACGAACTGTGGCGTCACCATGTGCCGCCCGATACACATCGACAGTTCGCGCCGGCTGCACGGCTACGCGCCGCTGGGTGATCGGGGGGAGTATCCACCGGGGGCCGTGCGGCGGGTGAGCATTTCCAACTGCACCATCGAGACAGACGGCCGCATCCTGCTTACCGCCGCGCATGGAGCGCAGGTCGAGCAGATATCGCTGCGCAACGTGCACGTGCACATGCCGTGGATAGAGGATCCGCGCGATGTGGCGGATCTCTCGGACGCGATGCAGAGCTCGAACGCATCGCCCGTGGCGCGACTGGCCAGGGCGGCCATCGTCGCCAAGGACATCCGGGGACTCTCCATAGACGGGTACTCCGTGAGCTACCCGCGCGGGCCGGTCGGCAGCGACTATGTGCCCACATACGAACACGCACAGCTCGTGCGCGACCCGCGGGAGCGGTTCGAACCGATGCCGCCGTTGTCGGTGCTCTGGGCGCGCGGCGTGTCAGGTGGGTATGTGAACCTGAGGGGGTGCGTGCCGTACGGCACCGACGCCCCGCTCGCGGACATGGACGAGTGCAGCCTGGAGGTGTCGACGTGAAGGGACGCAATCCGTGGAAGCTGGCTTGCCTGATGGTGTGTACAGCGGTGGTTGCGCTCATGCTTCCCGCATGCCCTTCGAGTCGCAAGGTAACGCGCATTCACATGGACATGACCTTCGATGCGCTGGTCGAGAGGGTGGGGCAACCGGACATGAAGACGCAGATGGATAGCGTGACCACCGTGTACTACTACACGAAGTGGCAGGGCGAGCCCCGGGACGGTCCGGCCCAATACTACTGTGTCACCGTGACAGCCGGACGCGTGGCGCGTCACGGGGTGTGCCCGGCTGCCAAGTAGCGAGTGCCTGCCGCGAATCTGCTTGACTTCCAGCCTGCAATCTAGCAGTTTGGGTGTACTGGCAGCCGTCAGGCCGGCGCCTGCCTGGAGGAGGGAACGCTATGCTGTCTCGCGGATTGCTGATGGCGTGTGTAGTGCTGCTCGGGGTGGCAGGGTGCAACCCACCACCGCGGTTGTCTCCCGAAGAGCTGGTAGCAGCGCTGACGGCAGGAGGACACGAGGTGACCGAACGCAACCGTCTCCATCCGGGTTCGCAGGGCGCGGACTACGGGTTCGTGCTCGACATCGACTACCGGCCGGTGACCGCCTGGCGTTTCGAGACACCGCCGAAGGCGGCGCTGTGGGCGCAGTCGAACGCTGGCGGCTTCGCCATCGGGTACTGGGCCTTCGTGTACGCCGACTCGGCAACCGCCGGCAAGATACGCGCGGCGATTGGCAGGCGCTAGCGCCCGAGTCGCACCGCGCGTCCAGAGCTCGTCTGGTATATTCCCATCCCGTGAGAACTCCCGTGCGACAGGTGGTGCTGCTGATGGGTGCACTGGGTCCGCTGTGTTGGTTCGGCTGCGCACCGCTGGTCAATGTCATGACGTTCTTTCCGGAACGTACCGAACGCCGCGTGCACGAGCCGCTCCCCGGCAGCGTGTCGGAAGTATTCGTGACGACGGCCGACGGAGAGTCGCTGCAGTGTTTTCTGGCACGGGGGACAACCGACAGCAACGTTGTCCTGTACTTCCATGGCAACGCCGGCAATATCTACCAGCGAGTGCCTGAACTCGTGCGTATCGCGCAGTGCGGTCCGAGCGTTCTCGGGGTGGGCTTCCGCGGCTATGGCAAGAGCACCGGCAGACCCTCCGAGCGAGGGATCTGTCGTGACGGCGCTGCGGCGCTGACGTATGCCACTGCGGTGCTGGGCTATGCCGAGACCCAGGTCGTAGTGATGGGCCGGTCGCTGGGTACCGTAGTGGCGGCTCGTACGGCGGCAGGGCGTGATGTCGGCGGGCTGGTGCTGGTGACGCCCCTCACCACCGGCAGAGCCTACGCACGGGCGCACGGTCTGGGGATGATTGCGTTTCTGGCAGGTAGTGCGTTTGACAACCTGGGTGCGGCACGTACGGTGCGATGTCGCACGCTGATTGTGCATGGGTCGAACGACGAGGTGATTCCGTTCTGGATGGGCAGGGAGTTGTACGAGTCACTCGGCGCGCCGAAAGAGTTCGTGGAGATTCCCGGCGGGTTCCACAATACGCTGGAGTACGACTCGCCTGAGCTGTTCTGGGGCACACTCGAGAGGTTCCTGGGAGGAGCTGCTGCGGACGCTACTCCGGCAGTTCCGGGATCCAGTAGATGAAGCGGCCTTGCATGGGGTCGGCCTCGTAGTCCACCTCTATCACCGGGCTTCGCCCGAGCGCCACCACAACGTCGTTGCGCTGGGTGCAGTACTGAGTGTTGAACACGAACCGCCCCATCAGCGTTCCATCCGGCTCGAACACGAGTACCTCG
>CAZJJT010000098.1:0-11432 GCA_964546395.1 uncultured Fibrobacterota bacterium | reverse complement strand
CATGCCGTACTGGTTGTTCTCGCAGATGTAGACGATGGGCAGGTCCCAGATGCGGGCCAGGTTGAGGCTTTCGTGGAACGCCCCCTGGTGAATCGCCCCGTCACCAAAGAAACACAGCACCACTCCACCGGTCTTGCGGTACTTGACACTCAACGCGACACCGGTGGCGACGGGTATCTGCGAGCCCACGATCCCGTTGCCCCCCAGCATGTGACGCTCGGCGCTGTACATGTGCATCGAGCCACCCTTCCCCTTCGAGCAGCCCGTCGCTTTCCCGTACAGCTCTGCCATCGCCGCGGAGGGCGGAATGCCGCAGGCGAGCGCATGGGCATGGTCACGGTAGGCGGTGACGACGTAGTCGCGACTGAGGTCGAGAGCGCCGATGCTCCCGGCCGCGACAGCTTCCTGTCCGATATACAGGTGGCAGAAGCCGCCGATCTTGCGCAGGCCATACGCCTGCGCCGCGCGCTCCTCGAAGCGCCGCACGAGAAGCATCACTCGCAGCAGCGCCTGAAGGTCGGGGGCAGCCGGGCTAACGCTTCCTCTTCTTCGTGCCACCAGCCCCCCCTTCCCGGCCCCACGTCTCGGAGCTGCCTGTCATCGGCCGGAACACCACTGCGCTGTCCATGCGCGTCTCTATCACCACGAGCCGGTGCTGGTCGGGGGTGATCCGCCAGAACACGCTCAGGCGTGGTCCCACCGCCTCGAGAACTTCGCTGGCCAGAGCTGCGTTCTGCAGCACCGTCGCGACCCCGTGCACCTGTACGATGCGGTCAAGGGAGGGCGTCTGGAACAACCACGACGCGGAACCGCTCCTGCGGGTCTGCGTCACCTTCTGCGTTTGCGGGGCGGACACGAAGTAGATGCGGCCGGGATGGCCATGGAGGAAGGCTGGCGTGACCCACCTGAGCTGCGGCGTCCCATCCTCACCACTGGTAGCATACACCGCCGTCTTCGCTTCGCTCAGTATGCTTTCGAGTTCGCGCTGAAGGTCGCTTTCGGTCACCGGGGCCTCCCTGTGCGTGTCGGTTCAAGAGGGTGCCCCGAATATACGCACCGTCTTGTGGTACGGACACCGGCCGATGCATATTTGCCTGCGGCAGCCAATTGGGCGCACTATGGACGGAGGGGCACTCGAATATGCAGAAACGTCAGAGGCGACGCGAACGTCATCCACACACAGGGAAGGGTGGAGCTATGCTGAGCAAGAAGATGCAGAACGCTATCAACGGGCAGATCAACAACGAGATGTACTCCGCATATCTGTACATGGCCATGTCGGCACATGCGGCCAACGAAGGGTTGAAGGGCTTCTCGAAGTGGTTCATGGTGCAGTACCACGAGGAGATGGTGCACGCGATGAAGTTCTACGAGTTCATCCAGTCGCGGGGCGGGAGTGTCGAACTCCAGGCGATCAAGCAGCCGCCGTCATCGTGGAAAAGCGCGATGCAGATGTTCAAGGATACCTACACGCACGAGCAGTTCATCACCAAGTGCATCAACGACCTGGTGGCACTCGCCCGCAAGGAGAACGACAACGCCAGCGAGATATTCCTGCAGTGGTACGTGACCGAGCAGGTCGAGGAAGAGGAGAACGACACGGAGATCATCGCGATGCTGAAGATGGCGGGGGAGAGCCCGCAGGCGCTGATGATGGTGGATGCGAAGGTTGGGGCCCGGGCCACGACAGTGCCGACCGATTTCAGCCTGGGTGTGAGTGCGCAAATGAAGGGGTGAGGGGAAGTGCGAAGTGCGAAGAGCGAAGGGCAAACCCCGTGGGAAGGAGCATGTGAGGCATGAGGAAACTGCTGATTGCTGTTGCGCTGAGTGCGGCTACGGTTGCTGCCCAGGAAGAGGCGGCGCAGGCCCCTGACGCCGAGACGGCGGCCACGCCGGCGAGGAGTGTCGCGGAAGCCAAGGGGTTCAGGCTGGAGTACCAGGTCGACGGTGACAACCTGGTGGGCACCCTGTCGTACCAGACCACGGGCTGGGTCGCGGTGGGGATCAATCCGACGAAGAAGATGGCGGGCGCGGATTTCATCATCGGCTATGCGGCCGACGGCAAAGGGGTGGTGATGGACCACTTCGGGGTGGGGACGGTGAAACACAAGCCAGACGAAGAAGTGGGCGGCAGGAACACAATCGTCAAGGCCGAGTGCAGCGAAAAGGACGGCGTGACGACACTGTGGTTCACCATTCCGCTCAACAGCGGCGACAGCACGGACGTGGTGCTGGAGAAAGGCAAGGAGTACCCCGTGATATTCGGGGCCGGGAAGCGGGACAACACGACGTCCAAGCACAACGCCGTCGCAAAGGCGTCCATCAAGCTGTAGCGGACGCGCACGGGAGGTTCAGTCCCACCAGAGAAACAGCATGTCGTTGCGCACGCTGCTCTCCAGCTTCCCTCTGAATTCGTCATCCACCTCGCGCTCGCACAACGCGAGCACGCGTCTCCGAACGGCGCCGTCACGCGGAAGCTTCACCACCAACCCGTCCGCGTACGGTCCTCCCTCCTCCCTGAGACGCTCCGCCTCACCGTGGATGCAGCCTGCGGGTATCGTGACCGCTTCCGCTCCGGTTTCCTTCAATTGCGTCACGAACGCGACAGCATGTGTGTGAGAGCGGAAATGGTTCGACGCGAGTGGGTGGGGATTGACGTTGCCGTTCAGCCACTCGAGCGCGTCCGGCCCCTCCTGGAGTTTGTCCATTGCCACGCGGTTGCGATGGTTCGCGAGTGCAAGGATCAGGACCGTGGCGATGATCCCGATTGCGAGGGGCTGAACCTTGCGGACGGAAGGTGGTTCCATGGCTGCGGCTGCCTGTCAACTCATCCGTTCGGCGGCACGTATCACAGTGCCGCCAGGTCCATGTCCCGCGCCGCCTTGGTCTCGTCGAGGCGGCCAACAGGGGTGCTCACCGGTGCGGCATGGAGTGAGTCAGGGTCCGACTCGGCCTGCGCCGCAATCGCGAGCATCGCCTCGACAAAGACATCGAGGGTCTCGCGGCTCTCAGTCTCGGTCGGCTCGATCATGAGCGCTTCCTTGACAATCAGCGGGAAATACACCGTCGGCGGATGGAGGCCTCGGTCTATCAGTCCTTTGGCGACATCGACGGCGTGCACGCCCTTCTCCGCCTGCCTTGCGGCCGACAGCACGCACTCGTGCATGCAGGTGCGCTCGTAGGGCAGGTGGTACGCCCCCTTCAGCGAGTGCATGACATAATTCGCGTTCAGCACCGCGTTGTCGGCCACCTCGCGCAGGCCCTCAGCCCCAAGTCGCAGGATATACGCGTAGGCTTTCAGGCACACCCCGAAGTTGCCGTAGAAGGGGGCGATATAGCCGATGGATTTCGGGCGGTCGTAGTCAAGTGCGTACGTGTTGTCGGAGCGTTTCACCACACGCGAGATCGGCAGGAACGGCTCGAGCCGCTCGCATACGCCCACCGGTCCGGAACCGGGGCCGCCGCCGCCGTGCGGCGTGGCGAACGTCTTGTGAAGGTTCACGTGCATCACGTCAAACTGCGCATCCCCAGGCCGGAACCTTCCCAGCACCGCGTTCAGATTCGCTCCGTCGTAGTACAGGAGGGCGTCGTGCCGGTGTACCATGTCTGCGATACGGCGGATGTCGCTGTTGAACAGCCCGAGCGTGTTCGGGTTGGTAAGCATCAGGGCTGCGGTCTGCGCTCCCAGCATCTTCTCCAGCGCCACCAGGTCCAGCGTACCCGTTACCGTGTCGGTGGGCACTGTTCTGAGTTCGTAGCCGGCAATCGCGGCGCTGGCGGGGTTGGTCCCGTGCGACTCATCGGGCACAAGTACTTCACTCTTGCGGTTGCCCCTGTCGCGGTGATACGCCGCCACCATCATCATGCCGCTCAATTCACCGTGCGCCCCGGCCAGGGGGTGGACGGTGAAGGAGTGCATGCCGGTGATCTCGGCCAGCAGCTGCTCCAACTCGTATACCACGGCAAGCGCGCCCTGCGTGAGCATGCCGCCGCGCCGCAGCTGGGGCAGCAGCGGGTGGAGTCCGGCGAATCCCGGAATCTCCGCCACGTTCTCGCAGAACTTCGGGTTGTATTTCATGGTGCACGAGCCGAGGGGGTAGAAGTTGGTGTCCACCCCGAAATTGCGCCGGGAAAGCCAGGTGAAATGCCGCACCACGTCCAGTTCCGACAGCTCACAGAGCGCGGGGTCTGCCCGACGAAGCAGGTGCTCGGGGATTGCTCCCGCCTCGGGCACGTCGGAACGGGGGAGGTCGACACCGCGACGGCCGGGGACCGACTTGCCGAATATCAGCGGCATACGTCCTCCAGCGCCTCGGCAAAATGCCCAAGCTCATACCGCGTTCGCTTCTCGGTTACCGCCACCAGGAGGTAGTTCTCCATGCCCGGGTAGTACCGCCCCAGCGGGAACCCGGCGGCAAACCCCCGCTCCACCATCCGCCCCACACACTCCCCGGCATCGAACGGCAGACGCACCGTGAACTCGTTGAACGTCGGGCTCGACTCCATCACCTCCACGCCGTCTATCTGCATGAGCCGCTCCCTGAGGTAGTGCGCCTTGTCACTGCACAACTGCGCCATCTGCCGGAGGCCCTCGCGGCCAAGGAGGCTGAGAAACGCGTGGGCCCGGAGAGCGCAGAGGGCCTGGTTGGTGCAGATATTCGACGTGGCCTTGCCGCGGCGAATGTGCTGCTCGCGCGCCTGGAGCGTGAGCACGAACCCCTCGCGGCCCTGGCTGTCAGTTGTCCGGCCGACCATCCGCCCAGGCACCTTGCGTACCAGTGCCTTGCGCGCCGCCATGAATCCCAGGTACGGCCCGCCAAACGACAGCGGCATCCCGAGTGACTGCCCCTCGCCCGTGGCGATATCGATGCCGCACTCGCCGGGCGGCTTGACAAGCGCCATCGCGACCGGATAGACCGACTGGACTGCCAAGGCGCCCACCGCATGGCAGCGCTCGGCGATGTCGCTGTGGTCGTCGATTACACCGAAGAAGTTCGGGTTCTGCAGCAGTACCGCCGCCACCGAATCGCTCAGCGAACCGACGATCCGTTCCCGGTCACTGTGACCGTGTGTCACGGGCATCTCCACCAGCTCAATCGCCAGGTTGGCGGCGTAGGAGTGGATCATCTTGCGATAGATGGGATTCACCCCGCCGTCCACAATCACCCGCCTGCGTCCCGTTGCCGCAATCGCCATCTGGCACGCCTCGTACAGCGCCGTCCCGCCGTCGTACAACGACGCGTTCGAGACCTCGAGGCCCGTAAGACGGCAGATCTGCGACTGGTACTCGTAGATCGCCTGCAGCGTGCCCTGCGACACCTCAGGTTGGTACGGCGTGTAGGCCGTGTAGAACTCGCTGCGCCCCGCAATGGCGTCCACCGCGGCCGGAATGAAATGGTCGTAGAACCCACCACCCAGAAACACGGTCAGGTGCGCGTAGTTGCGCTCCGCGAGCTGCACGAAAAAGTCGTGGACCTCGAGTTCCGAACGGCCGTGCGGCAGCGCGAATGACTTCGGGGCGAGTTCATCGGGAATCGCGGCGAACAGCGCGTCGAGTGAAGACACTCCGCACCGCGCGAGCATCGCCGCCTGCTGCGCGGGGGTATTGGCGACGTAGCTCACTGCTCGCTCTCCAGGAACGACTCATACGCCGCAGCATCCATGAGTTCCGCCAGTTCCGCCGCGTCCACTCCACTCGCCCGGTACAGCCATCCCGACCCGTGTGGCTCCTGGTTGATCTTCTCCGGCGCGGTCGAGAGACCCTCGTTGACCGCCGCAACCGTGCCCGATACCGGCGCGTACAGGTCGCTTGCCGCTTTCACCGACTCGATCACGCCGCACTCCTTGCCCGTGCTCAACGAAGAGCCGACGGCGGGGAGTTCGACAAACGTGATATCGCCAAGGGCATCCTGCGCATGGTCGGTGATACCCACCGTGGCCGTGTCCCCCTCAATCTTCACCCACTCGTGCGTCCTGGTGTACCTGCAGTCTTGTGGTACCATGTCATGCCTTCCCGTTCGATGTGTTCACGGAATGCCGCTGAGTTGACGACCGATGCACTACAGGAACTCAGACAACGGCTTTCGGGCCGTGGCCTTCTGGTAGAACGGCGTGGTACACACCGTTGCCCCCAGCGTTGCTCTCCCGGTTTCGACAGCCAGTTGCGTGCCGGGCAGACCCGATGCAGCGTTCACGTATGCAAGTGCGACTGCGACACCCAGTGAGGGCGAGAAACTGCCGCTCGTAACTGTGCCGACCGCGGCGCCGTTCGAGTCCAGCACAGTGTCGCCGTGGCGCGGCGAGCGGCGTTCGGCGCACTTCAGACCGACCAGGCGTTGCCGCGAGCGCGCAGGATCACGCACCGCGTCTGCGCCGACAAACGCCTTGTCCGGCGCGATCGATCGCTCGAAGCCCGACTCCGCCGCGTTGCGCTCCGCACTCAGTTCGTGACCGTACAGCGGGTAGCCCATCTCCAGGCGCAACGTGTCCCGTGCGCCAAGCCCCGCCGGTTTCACCCCCGCGCCCAGGAGCGCCTCCCAGAGCATCTGCGCAAGCACCACCGGACAGTACACCTCGAACCCGATTTCGCCCGTGTAGCCCGTCCGGCTTACCAGCACCTCTTCGCCGTGGTACCGGTTGTGCGCGAAGCGGTAGTATTTCATGCCCGCCAGCGGCTGCTCGAGAAGGCCCTGCACAATGCGGGGCGCAAACGGCCCCTGGACATCCAGCTTGGCCGTTGCCTGCGACAGGTTCCTCAGCACCGTGCCCGGGGAGCAGTGGCTGCGGAGCCATCCGAAGTCATCATCCTGTGTGCCCGCGTTGACCACGATCATGAACTCGGCATCGCCAAGCCGGTAGGTTATCTCGTCATCGATCACCCCGCCCTGCTCGTTGCAGAACAGGCCGTAGCGGCACTGACCGATCTGCATCGAACCGAGTGGGGCGGTGATAATCCGCTCGAGATCGTCCAGCGCAGTCGGGCCCGACACCATGAACTCGCCCATGTGACAGGTGTCGAACACGGTGGCGGACGTGCGCGTGGCCGTGTGCTCAGCCACGATCCCCTCGTACTGGATCGGCATGTCGAACCCGCCGAACGGCGCCATGCGGGCGCCCAGTGCGAGGTGTGCCGTATAGAGAGGTGTCTGGTTCATCGAGTCCCAGCCGAAAACATCACAAAACAACGCGGCAATATACACCGCGCACACTATATTACCGGCATGCACCCCGAGGGCTTCAAGCCGTTCCGAGATTCACTCACGAGTGTCTTCACTATCGCCTGGCTGGTGGTCGGGTTTGCGCTGGTCGTCGATCTGTTCACGGGCAGCAACGGTGTCGCGTGGCTGGTCGGCCTGCAGCTCAAAGCGGTCGGTCACGACCCGGCGGTCGAGTCGATGCGCATGATGACTGTGTTCGGGACGTTCACGAGCGTGACGAAGTGGACCACGTTCGTGCAGCGGTTCCTCCTCGTTGTCTCCTTCGCGTTCGCGGGCTTCCCGTTGCTCCGCGGTCTGTGGGTGTCTATCTCCGGAAAGTGAGCTGAGTTGTGGGGGCTTGCGCGGGGTAGGGGCCGGGAAGGGCTGTGGTGTACGGCGGTGGGTTGGGCCCCACCCGCGTGGGTCGGTCTGTGGAACACTCTCTATAACCAATTGTCCAACAAGTAGTTAGGCAAACTGTCCCGGCTCCCCCCTTGACAAACCGCTCCCAATGGCGTATCTTGTGTTTGCAGTACAAACAAGTTTGCGGTATCGGCAAGGAGGGATACCATGACACAGTCGGAGAGTGACCGCCAGAAAGCCCTGCAGGACCTGTCGGTGATCCGCGAGACCATCCAGCGGTCGACGGGGTCCACCTACTTTCTCGATTTCCTCGAGGCCGCGGGCTCGCTCGTGTTGCTGTTCGGGCTGGCGACCGTGGTTGCCAGCGGTCTTACGTACGCAATCTTCGAAGGGCTGCTCCGGGTGCCCCGCCCGACCCTCGCCGTGATCGTTGTCTGGGCGGCCGTGTTTGCTCTCACCGGCGTGGTCAAGACGTACCACATCAACCGCAGAGCGCGGCACTACAACCTGAGCTGGTGGCAGTACTCGCGCCTCATGCTGACCCCGTCGTTTCTCCATGCGGTATTGCCGATTGGTCTTGGTGCGGTGAGCCTCACCGTGTACCTCCTTCGCACGGGCCAGGCCGGATGCGTACCCGCGGCGCTCACGCTCTATCTGGGTGCGGTGTATGCCGCATTCGGCACGCTCTACCTTGCGCGCGTAGTCGTATGCGGCGGGTACGAACTGACGCTTCTCGGCGCGGTGGGTCTTCTGTGTCTCACTGACCACCCCGTCGTCTACATCGCGCTGGTTGGTGCGTTGTTCGTGGTCCACGGTACGTTCTTCATGTTCTGGCCGAAACGCAGCAGATGGGCGATCAACCCGCCTGCGGGTCCGGCGGAGCCCACGGATGGCTGAGCGGATTGTGCAGCCACTCGACCAGCAGGAGCTGGAGCGTGTGTTCCAGGCGCCGGCCCGCCTGCGGATCATGGCCGCGCTCATGGCCCGTGGCGAGATGGATTTTAACGAGTTGCTCGAACTGCTGGACCTCACGCGGGGGAATCTGAGCGTGCACATGAAGACGCTTGATGAGGCGGGGTTCGTGGACATCGCGAAGTCGTTTGTGAACAACCGGCCGCACACCTGCTACCGTATCACTGTGAAGGGACGCAGTGGGTTTGGTCGGCAGGTGGCGGTGCTCGAAGGTATCATCGCGTCCGCCAGACAGGGAGAAGACAGCCATGACGCTGCGTGAACGGGTATTCGAAGTGCTGACGAAGCTGGTGGTGCGGCGCACGGGCCTGGTGCTTGGGCTGTGTGCCGTAGTCACGCTGCTCATGATTGCGGCCAGCGGCCGGTTGAGCATGAAGACGCAGATTGCGGACATGATGCCGAAGGGGGTCCCGCAGATCGATGAGTTCAACGGGATCATCGAGGAGTACCAGTCGGCCTCGACGCTCATGCTCATTGTCGAGAGTGAGAAGAAGGATGTTGCGCGGATGAAGGAAGTGGCCGAGGAGCTGGTGAACAAGCTGAGTTCGGTCAAGCGCATCCGCCCCCCCGATGACGTGCAGATCCCGGCGATGGACCAGATCGCGATGTGGTTCGGCAAGCTGCCCGAGGGAGTGCCGCTCGACACGATCGAACTGGTCAAGCGGATCGACTACAAGCTCGACAACGAATTCGTGGCCAAGCACGGGATGATGCTGCAGAAGCCGGCAGATCTCGCGAATTTCATCGACATGTTCGGTTCACTCTCGCTTCCCGAACTCATCCGCAATATCAACGACAACTTGGAGACGGAGTACATCGAGGACTCCGACAACCTGAGCACGCTTGACGGGGAGTCGGAGGCGGTGCAGGGGCTCGAGAGCATGTACAAGTTCGTGGCGTGCCTCGAGAGCTACATCGGTACCGGCGACACGCTCACGGTCGAGCAGGCGGTCCGCGAATTCATCACCGGCCCCGAGTACTTCATCTCGCCCGACAACTCACTGCTGATGGTGATGATTCAGCCGACGGTGGACATGGAGCAGTTCGAGGACGGGATGTACCTGGGCTACCAGATAGTCGATACGCTGAAGGCGATGAATGCGCGCTACGACGATGTCGAGCTGGGCGGCACCGGGTGGATGCTGATCCAGATTGACGAAACCGAGGCCTCCAAGAGGGATTTCGGCTGGCCGAGTCTCATCGCGCTGGTACTGATCCTGCTCCTGCTGGTCAGCTCGTTCCGCTCGTGGCGCAACCCGCTGTTCGCGGTCGTCACGCTGATCGTCGCGCTTCTGTGGACCGCGGGATTCCTCTCGCTATCGCTGCACTATCTCAACATGATGTCGGCGGCGTTCGGCCTGATACTCATCGGCCTCGGCATCGACTTCGGCATCCACGTCATATCCGGCTACCGTGACGGCGCCGAGATGGAGCTGGCGCCCGATCGGGCCATCGGCTACTCGTTCGACCGCGTGGGCGCGGGTGTGGTGACCGGTGCCATGACCACGGCAATCGTCTTCTTTGCGCTGGTGCTCGCCGGGTTCAAGGCGTTCACCGAGATGGGCATCGCCATCGGCAGCGGCATCGTCATCACCATGGTGGCTGCCCTGGTGCTGCTCCCGGCGTTGGTGATGTGGGACAACAAGGGCCACTCGGTGGTTGCCAACGCGCTGCGGGCCATGAAACTCGGGTTCGTGGTGAGCGCGTGGGATACCGTCGGACGTCTGCTGAGCGCGTTTTTCGGCCTCGGGGTGTTTCGGTGGCTCACCGCGCTGTTCCAGTTCGAATGGCTGGGCACGATCGGGCGTCAGATGAAAACCCTTCCCGTGGCCATCGCAGTGCTGGTGGTGTCTGTCGCCACGATGGCGGCGTCGTACTGGGGCGCCACGAAGCTGGAGTTTGAGTATGACATGATGGAGCTCGAGCCGGTGGGGATCCCGAGCGGTATCGCACAGGACAAGATCCTCGACAGGTTCGAGATGGCGCCTGACTACGCGATGCTCCGGACCGGCAGCATGGAGGAGTGCCGCGACAAGATCGAACAGATCAAGAAGGCCGGCAACCGCACGGGCGTAATCGGTGGCGTGGATGGTATTACCGAGTTCGTGCCCGAGGTGCACGACCAGGAGCAGAACCAGCGGACCATCGCTGCGTTCGAACAGCGGCTCCGGCGTATGCCCACTGCGGTGCGGTTGAGCAGCACGGACATCGACTCGCTGAGCGCGGAGTTGGTCCGCCTCCACCAGAACTATGTGGAGATCGGCGAACTGTCGGTGCTGGGCAGCGGCGAAGGGAACAAGATCATCCGCAAGTGCGACCAGATCGTCGGGGCGAAGGACGAGGACAGCAAGCTGCTTGCACTGGCACGCAAGGTGGAAGCGCTCCGTGATACTCCCGACTCCCTCGCCCCGTTCCAGCGTACCGCCGGACGCGTGCTCAAGGAGCGCCTGCTTGCCATGTGCTCCACCGACATGATCACTCTCGAGAGTCTTCCCGAGAGTATCCGCGAGCGGTACGTCAGCCCGGTGTCGGGCGACCTGCTGGTGAGTATCTACGCCAAGTCGAACATATGGGAAGAGCGCAATCTCCGACGGTTCCACAAGGAGACCTCCGAGATCTCCGAACGTACCACCGGCACGGTCATCATCATGCTGCTGTTCATGGACATGATGAACGAGAAGGGGCGGATTGCCGTGCTTATCGGTGCTGTGGCGATCATGCTGTTTCTGTTCATCGATTTCCGCTCGCTGAAGTACACGCTTCTGGCGGTGGTGCCGCTTGCCGTGGGGGCGTTCTGGATGGTGGGGATGATGGCGGCGCTGGGGATGAAACTGAACATGATCAACTTCATGTGCCTGCCGCTGATTCTGGGTATCGGGATCGATGTGGCGCATCTCGCGC
>CAZJJT010000097.1:0-11477 GCA_964546395.1 uncultured Fibrobacterota bacterium | reverse complement strand
GTGCAGAGAGTCGATGGCGGCCATGCTAGCTCCCTTCTGTGACAATGGATCCGACCGGTTCGCCTGCGATGCACCGGCGAAGGTTGCCGGGCTGCAGCTTGAATACGACAATGGGAATCGATTGTTCACGGCAGAACGAAAAGGCCGTCGCGTCCATCACGCGCAGGTCCCGCGCCAGCGCATCCTCGTAGCTCACCCGTGGCAGGCGCTGCGCCGCCGGGTTGCTCACCGGATCGCTGTCATACACCCCGTCCACCTTGGTCGCCTTCAGCAGCGCTTCCGCGCCCAGTTCGGCACATCGAAGAGCGGCGGCCGTGTCGGTGGTGAAAAAGGGGTTGCCGGTGCCGCCGGCGACAATCAGCGCCTGCCTCTGCTCCAGGCAGCGGCGACCGCTCTCGGCGGTGAACCCCTCCGCGACCCTGTCGATCGCGTTGGCGGACATGACCGTGGTGGGGACGCCCGCGGCCTCGAGGTAGCCCCGGAGCACGAGTGCGTTGATGACGGTGGCGAGCATCCCCACCGCGTCCGCCGCCGTGCGGTCCATGCCGCCGGCGCACAGCGCAGCTCCACGGAAGATGTTGCCTCCGCCGACAACAATGCCGAACCGCACCCCGTCACGGTGCAGTTCGGCAATCTCCTGTGCAATCCACGTGCAGGTGCCGGGGTCGATAGTGTCGCTGCCTGCGCCCGCAAGCGCCTCGCCGCTCAGCTTGAGCAGCACCTTCCGGTACGCAGGCTCCATCGGCTACTCGCTTCCCAGGCCAAACCTGACAAACGACACAACTCGCAGTGCCCCGCCGGCCTCCTTCTCCGCCTGTTTCACCCGTTCCGACACCTTGATGTCCGGCTCGCGGATGAACGCCTGCTCGGTGAGCACGACCTGCTCGTAGAACTTGCTGAGCTTGCCCTCGACAATCTTCTCCCATACCTTCTCGGGCTTGCCGGAGTTCTGGGCCTGCGTGAAATAGATCTCGCGTTCCTTGGCAACCGTGTCGCCGGCAATCGCGTCACGCGACACCGCAATCGGGTTGGCCGCCGCCACCTGCATGGCGCAGTCCTTGCCGAGGGCCGCGGCGGCTTCGCTGTTCAGCGCCGCGGGCGTATCGGAGGCGAGTTTCACCAGTACGCCGATCTTGCCCGCGCCGTGCACGTACGTGCACACGCGCTCGGCGTCGGCGGCCTGTTCGATGTGGAACCTGCGGAACGAGATCTTCTCTCCGATTTTGCCCGTCAGCTCAATCAGGCGCTGCTCCACGCTGCGCCCTTCGAACGCCGGGTCGGTCAGCGCCATCGCTGCTTCCAGTGTGGCAGGTTTGTTGGCAATGATGACCCCCGACAGGGCCTTGACAAATGTCACGAAGTCCTCGTTGCGCGCGACAAAGTCGGTTTCGGAGTTCACTTCGAGCATCACTGTCGTGCTGCCCTCCGACACCACCGCCACCGTCCCCTCTTTCGCTTCCTTGCCCGCGCGCTTGGCCAGCGTGGCCTCGCCCTGCTTGCGGAGGTTCTCGATGGCCTTGTCCATGTCACCGTTGGTTTCTTCGAGCGCTCTCTTGCACAGCATCATGCCGATGCCGGTGCGTTCGCGCAGTTCTTTTACTTCTGCTGCCGATATGCCCATGGGTGCGTGCTCCCTGTTCCTGAGAAGTCAGATTCGTGATACGGTACCGCTGCGGCGCCGGCCGTTCAGGCGGGGCCGCTCTGCGACACGATGCGGCGGCGCACCACACGGCGTCGGCGTCCGCCGCTGCCTTCCGTGTCCTCGCCTTCCTCTTCCTCGGCTTCGGCTTCGCCCTCTGCCTCGGTTTCACGACCCGCCGCCGATTCCACCTCTTCGAGGCTGACATTGCCGCCGGCCTCGATGATCGTATCGGCTACGGCGTGGGCGATCAGGACCACCGACTTGATCGCGTCATCGTTGCCCGGGATGGGGAAGTCGACCGAGTCGGGGTCGCAGTTGGTATCGACAACGGCGCCGATGGGGATGCGCAGTCTGCGCGCCTCGGCAACCGCGATATGCTCCTTGATGACGTCAACGACGAATACGAGCACCGGTAGTTTGCGCATGTGGCGGATACCGGTGAGTACCTGCTCGAGCTTGCCCTTCTTCTTGCCCAGGCTCAAGCGTTCCTTCTTGGTCAGCGCTTCGACGCTGCCGTCCTTCTCCATCGCTTCGATCTTCTCGAGGCGCGACACGCTCTGGCGAATGGTCTTGAAGTTGGTCAGCATGCCGCCCAGCCACCGGTCGGTGACATAGGGCATGCCGCAGCGCGTGGCTTCCTCGCGCACGCTGTCCTTGATCTGCTCCTTGGTGCCCACGAACAGCACCTTGCCGCCCTTGCTCACCTCCGCGCGCACGCGGGAGAGGAACGTGTCAAGGCACTGGATCGTTTTGTTGAGATCGACGATGTAGATCCCGTTGCGCGCACACAGGATGTAGCGCTTCATCTTGGGATTCCACCGCTTGGTCTGGTGGCCGAAGTGCGTTCCGGCCTCGAGAAGCTGCTGCAGTGATACGGCTGGCATATACCGCGGGTCCTTTGGTGTGGGTTGGTCTTCCACGACGTTTGCGCCGGCAGCAATCCCGCGGCAGTTGCCCGACCACGGAACACCCGCCGCCGGCTGGCGTCGTGTGCTTACAGCAACACGTACAACGTAACGGCTAGCGCTTGGAGAACTGGAATCTCCGACGGGCGCCCGCCTGTCCGTATTTCTTGCGTTCCACCACGCGCGGGTCACGGGTCATGAAACCCTGGTCGCGGAGCTTCTTGCGGTAGTCTTCGCTCACCTTGCCCAGGGCGCGGGAAACACCCAGCCGCAGGGCCCCCGCCTGCCCGCTCAGCCCGCCGCCTTTCACGCGTGCCACCACGTCGTACGAACCACCGGTCTCGAGCGCCGCAAACGGTTCCTCGACGGTGCGCACCAGCACGTCGCCGCGCAGGTACTCCTTGATGGGACGTCCGTTGACCATCCGCTCACCCTTGCCCGGCTTCAGAATGACGCACGCTATCGCGTTCTTGCGCCTGCCCGTTGCACTCAGCTTGCCTTCCAATCTGTCGACTCCTTGCTCAGATAGTGTCGACCGCTGCTTCGCGGCCGCGTCGCCGGCCCGCTAGACCGACCCGATATCCACCGGCTGTGGCTTCTGCGCGGTGTGCGGATGGCTCCCATCGGCGTACACATGCAGCTTGCGCAGCATCCGGCGCCCCAGTACTGTCTTGCGGTCAATCATGCCGCGCACCGCGTTGTTGACCACCCACGCCGGATCGCGTTGCATCTGATCCTTCAACGTACGCGACTTGCCGCCGCCTGCGTAGGTCGAATGGCGGAAATAGCTTTTGGTGTTCAGCTTGTTGCCGGTGAGTTTCACCTTTCCCGCGTTGACCACTACCACGTTGTCGCCATGGTCCTGGTTGGGAGCAAACGAGGGTTTGTGCTTGCCGGTGAGCAGTCGTGCCACTTTCGATGCCAGCCGGCCGAGCGGCACATCGGTCGCGTCGACCAGTCGCCACGGATGCTCGATGCTCTTTTCGTTTACTACGACGGTTCTCATTCTGCCCCTCACGATATGGACGATGCTCTCAGACAGCCCCGTAAGGGGCGAAACTGTGCGAATATATAACGGTTCTGAGTTTTATGTCAACATGTATATTGGCCGTCCGTGTGACCGCAGGAGTGTGGATGCGCGCGTTCCGCCACCAGGAATTCCTTCCTCTCAGTGCGGTGGTCGACCAGAAACGGCGGCAGGGCCTGTCCGTCAGCCTGGTACTCCCTGCGCTCAACGAGTCCGCCACAATCGGTCCGATTGTCGATACCGCCTGCCGCGGTCTGCGCGACAGGGAAGGGCTTCTCGACGAAGTCCTGGTGATAGACGGGGGCTCGAGCGATGCTACGGCGCGTATCGCGGCGGAGGCGGGTGCGACGGTGCATGCGGCGGCGCAGATCGCCCCGGATGTCGCGGCGCCCGCGGGCAAGGGGACCTCGATGTGGAAAGCGCTGCTGGTGGCCGGGGGAGACATCGTCGTGTTCGCCGATGCCGATATCCGCGAGTTCGGGCCGCACTTCGTGTATGGAGTGGCGGCGCCGCTGGTGCTGTACCCGGAACTGCAGTGGGCCAAGGCCGTCTACCGCCGTCCGTTCCAGTGCGGTGCGATGGTACTCGATGACTACGGCGGCAGGGTGACCGAACTACTGGTTCGCCCGCTGCTCAGCGCCTGGTACCCCGACCTTGCGGGTGTGCGGCAGCCGCTGTCGGGTGAGTACGCGGTGCGCCGCGAGGCCCTGCGCGGGCTGCGCATGTCGAGCGGCTACGGAGTGGAGATGCTCCTGCTGCTGCAGCTGTACCGGGCATTCGGTATCGGGGCCCTGGCCGAGGTGGACATGGGCGAGCGGCACCATCGGAACCGCTCACCGCGTGAGCTGGGGGTGATGGCGTACGCGATCCTGCGCGCGTTCTTCGGCGTGCTGCGCGAGGAAGGTCGGGTGTCGGGCGACACTGATATCGCCGACAGGTTCGTGCGCCCCGGCGTGGACGGGGTGGAAGTCGTCGTGGTTCCCGAGCGTTCGCTCCCGCCCGTGGGGGATATCGGCGCTCACCCGGCGGGACGCGCGTAGGTTGCGGCATGGCGGCGCGGATGACGATTGTCACCGTGGGCAAGCCGGCATCCCATGTGGTGCAGAGTGTTGAGCATTTCAGGCGGCTGCTCAAGCCGCACTGCGTGTTGGATCTGCGCGCAGCGCGGTCCTCACCGCGCGGCAGCGGCGAGACGCGTGCACACAGCTGCGAGCGGGAAGCCGCGGCGCTGCGGAAGCTCTGTGAGCCCCGGGCCTGGCTGGTGGGGTTGTCGGCCGAGGGGACACTCATGCAGAGCGAGCAGTTCGCGCGGTGGGTTGGCGAACGCAGCGCAGCTTCGCTGCCGCTGTGCATCCTTATTGGCGGTGCACACGGCCTGGCCCCTTCGCTCAAGAGCGAGTGCCGCGAGATGCTCAGCCTGTCGTCCCTCACGATGGCGCACGACATCGCGCTCATAGTGCTTCTGGAACAGCTCTTTCGCGCATATTCTATATTGAAAGGGCATCCGTACCACAAGTGAACCCCCCTTCGGACTGCGGCAGCATCCATGCGTTCCGGAAGGAGCCGGCGATCGCTACACAGACCGACAGACGGCTGCACGGGCGCAGGGAACGCGGCGGGTTAGCGATCCATGTCGCAGTGACCGCAACCACTCTGCTGGTGCTGGTGGTTGCCGTGTTTGCGGTTGTCCGATCATACCAACGCAATCAGGTTGTGCACCGCCGCAAGGCCCTTCAGGTGTGCGAAGACGGGTTGATGGCGGCGTTGGAGCAACTGAGCCAGACTCCGTCGTGGCGCGAGGGCATCGCGCGTACCGAACATGGCGGGGGGTGGTATGAGGTCTCGGTGAGCGAAGTAGACGAGGTGGCGCCGCCGCGGATTGAGATTCTGGCAACGGGAACGAGCGGGGGAGTGACACGGAGGCAGACGAGCACGCTTGAGTTGCAGGTGGCGGAAGGGGACTCCGCGTGGGTGCAGGTCGAATTGCATGAACACTGACTATCACTACATATTGTGGGATCAACGTGCCACAATCTATATATTGGGTAACGGGTACTGATGGTAGTGCAGCAGGTGAACATACTGTTGACAACGGCGTGCCGGTAAGGTACTTATTAGATTAAGGTAACTGCCAAATCGGTTGCCAGTTAGAAGTGACAGCTAAAACGCGGTCTGAAGTCTAGGTCGATAGTACCTTTATTTTGCTGGGCAAACACGACTATGGATCTGTCCAAGCTGTTCGCCAAAGAGTCATCGACCGTGGGTCTTGACATCGGGAACTATTCCCTCAAGCTCGCGAAGATCCGGCGTAACAAGAACGAGACGTTCTTCCTTGAGGCTGTCGGGATCCAGGAGCTTACCCCCGGCACCATCGAGGGCGGCGAGATCAAGAACCGCGAAGCCTTGATGGGCGCGATCAACACGCTTATCAACAAGTGCGACCCCTCGATTGTGGAAGTGGTCATATCGATGTCAGGGCACGGCATCATATCCGACCGCATGACATTCCAGGTCGACCAGGCCGACAACGCCGAGGAGCTGATACTCTGGGAGGCTTCGCAGCGCAGCCCGTTCGATGTCGAAGACATAACGCTCGACTACAAGATTCTCCGACGGGACCTGGAGACCAACGATGTCGAGGCGTTCGTGGTGGCGGCCAAGAACCAGGTGATGCAGCAGTACATCGACCTGCTGTACGATGCGGGGCTGCGGCCGATCATGGTTGATGTCGATGCGTTCGCGGTCACCAATGCGTACCTGTTGTCGGTGGGCGATCAGCCTGAAGAGGGCGTGGTGGCCCTGGTGCACATCGGCCATGATCTCACCAGTATTACGTTCCTCAAGGACGGTGCATACCACTCCACGCGCGACATCTCGACGGCGGGAGTGTTTTTCAACACGGTGCTCCAGCGCAATCTCGGGGTGAGCGCTGAAGAGGCCTCCGCGATTATCAAGGGCCGTTCGAACAAGAGTATCGATATGGATGTTCTGGCGCAGAGCATCGAGCTGGCCGCCGATGAGCTGGCGGCGAGCATCGATCTGGCGTTCTCATACTACAAGAGTTCGGAGAAGGCGGAATCGATAGATAAGATGGTGCTGAGCGGCGGCGGCGCCCATATCCCCAATATCGTGCCGTTCCTCGAGAAGCGCCACAACACGGTGGTAACCGTGGCCAATCCACTGGCCTATCTCCAGTACGATCCTGAGCTGTTCGGCGCAATCAACCCGCAGGCGATCAGTTCACTGCTGACCGTGGCCGTGGGCCTGGGTCTTCGCAAGGTGGAGTCCTGATGTACGATTTCATTGAAGTCAACCTACTCCCTGCGGAGTACCGGGTACACCGTCGCGCAATCCGCCTCGAGCCCGTCATCGTGGTCCCGGCGATTATCGTCGGTGTCGCCGTGCTGGTCCTCGTGTTCTACCAGGGGCTGCTGAACGCCAAGGCGATGCAGTTGCGCAACGAGGTAATGGGGCTTGACGCGCAGATCAAGATCAATGCGCCGATCGAGCAGGAGATCAAGGCGCTCAGTGAAGAGAAGAAAGTGATTGTGGGCAAGATCATGGCCCTGGAGCGTATCACGGTGAACCGGGCGAAGTGGGTGCGGCTGTTCGAGACGTTGTGCCGCTACCTCCCGCCGTACTCCTGGCTGATGTCGATACGGGAGAACGTGTCGGTGCCTCCCGGCCTGGTTATCCAGGGCAAGACGCGGTCGTTCCCGGAGGTCGCGACGTACATGGCAGACCTCCGGCAGAGTGTCTTTGTCACCAATGTCGACTTGACCAAGATTGAGCAGAGCGGCGAGGTTGACAAGTCGTACGGATTCGAGATTGTGTGCACGATCGACCCGAACGCCGGTTTGACCATTCAGCAGGAATGACACGGGCCCGAAGCTCCGGGGCGGGAACTGACCGATGAATATCAGCAGTCTGGCGAATTCGCTGAAGAAGATCAATCTGCGTGACAAGCGAACGCAGGGGTTCCTGGTGGTCGTGCTGATTGGCGTGGGTATCGGGTATGGCTGGTACAAGTACATGTACCAGCCGTTGAGCACCAGCATCGCTTCGCTGAGCACGGAGCGGGACGCGAAGAAGAGCAAGTTAAACGCGCTGCTGGCGATGAAACCGCAGATGGAGCGGATACGAGCCGAGATCCAGGCGAAGCGGATCATGCTCGACTCGCTGAAGTCGATATTTCCGGACGAGAAGGAAGTGCCGAAGCTGATCCACGAGATCACGCGATTGGCCAACGCGTCCAACGTGCAGACAATCAAGTTCAGCCCGATGGCGGACGTGAGGCAGGAGTACTACATCGAGAACCGCTACCAGCTCACGATGTGGGCGGGGTACCACGAGTTTGCGACGTTTCTCAGCCGCATGGCGAACCTGCGGCTGATTATCAATCTGAGCGACGTGAAGTTGATGGCGAACCCGCGCCTGTCGGAGCAGATGGCGCAGGTGGCCGAGTCGGGGGGAACGCCCGGGAACACGGTTGAAGCCACCTTCACCCTGACCACGTTCTCGTCGAGGAAGTAGAGGCAGGCAGCATGGCACGAGCCACGGGTTGGCGGTTGCTGATGGTTGCGCTGGGGATTGCGGCGGCAGGAAGCGTGCCGGTGCGTGCCGGTGCGAGAATCAACGGCCTGTCGCTGAAGGGTGGTGCGCGCGGTGTGGTGCTTGTGGTGAGTGCCGAGGGAACGTTCGGAGAGCAGATTGACGTATCGGTGACTTCCACCAGCCCGACCACGTCACTGCTCTCCCTCACGATCAGGGGTGCATCGTACGACCTGGGCATTCATCGGTTTACCGAACTGCCTGCGGACTGCCCGGTGAGTGAAGTGGCGGCGCGAGTGCGTGAGGGGTACGACGTGGTGGAGCTGGCGGTTGCCGCGCATGTGCCGCCTGAGCAGGAGCCGGTGGTGAAGATCAAGGACGGCCAGGTGCTGGTGCTGTGCTCCCGGGCTCCCACGCGTGAGTTCACCTGGGATGCGCCGGTGGTGTCGCGGCACGCGGTGGCCGAGGAGATAGCAGAGGGGGCGCAGGAGTGGGCCGTGGCAGAGGAAGAGGCGGAGCCCGAAGTCGACGCTGCTGAGGTGGTGCAGCCTGAGGGTGAGGCGGCAGAAGCTGCGCAGGAGCAGGTGCAGCCCGAGCTGGCGACGCTGCGCGACGTTGCGGTGGTAACCCGCGCGGGAGTCGAGCGGTTGACGTTTGCGTTTGCGGGTGCGACGCGGCCGCTGGTGCGGTGCGAGGACGGTCGGGTGGTGCTGCTGTTTGGCGATGCGTTGAACGGGACCATGCAGCAGCGTCTTGAGCCGCCGGTGGGCGGGGTGTTCCAGAGCATCGAGCTCAAGCAGCGCATGCAGGGAGACCGCCAGTGGCTGGGGGCGATTGTCACTGTTGCCGAAGGAGCAGACGGGCCGTGGACCGTGTACACACGCGGCAGCGAAGTGTGCGTGCAGTCGCGTGCGCAGGAGCACCTGTATGCCGCGTGGTCTTCGGAGCGTGGCTCGTACGCCTCGGCGGACTTGCGCGAGCGGCTCAAGCGGCCGGAACCGGTGGTGGCAGTGGAGGAGAAGCCGGCCGAGCCTGCGGTGGAGGCGGTGGAAGCCGACGTTGCGGAAGCGGAAGCGGTGGAAGCTGACGTGGTGGAAGCGCCGCAGGCGACGGCCGAGGAGCCCGAGCCCCCGGTGCAGGGGTATTTGACCGTTACTGGCACGAAGGTGAACATGCGCGCGGAGCCGACCACGGAGGGCGACAATGTGGTTGGTCAGTTGGAGCGTGGGGCGACAGTGGCACTGCTCTCCGACTCGGGCGCGTGGCGCCGGATACGCGTGGGGACGCGCAGCGGGTGGGTGTTTGGCGCGTTGCTGGCGGAGAACAAGGTTGTGGAAACCGACACGGAAGTCGCACAGGCGGTCAAGGAGAGTCCTCCGCCGGTCATGGCGGCATCGATGATGCCGACGCTGGGAACCGTGGCGTCTTCTGCGTCGTTCGCCCAGGCGCCCTCGGGGACGGCTCCCGCGGCAGCCCCCCCCGTACCGTCCGGCAACAGCCATCTGGCCGCCCTGGCGCCTTCGAAGGCGGACTCCGTGCAGTTGCCCAGGCAGCACGTGGTGCAGTACACGACATTCGGGCGTGACCCGTTTGTGCCGTACTCGCGCAAGATAGACGAGGGTGTTCCCGCGGTGGAGAATATCGTACTCGTTGGTGTGCTGTACGACCAGACCGACCGCATTGCGCTGTTTGAGGATGAGTTGTTCAAGGAGAAGTCGTACACGATGCGCGAGTCGGATCAGGTGAGCAACGGAACGCTGTGGCGGATTACGCCGGGAAGCGCGGTTTTCCTTATCACCGAACTCGGGATCACGCGAGCCTACACGCTGGAGCTTCGTGATGTGAGCCCGACCAAGGTGCAATCGAAGCGGGGAACGTGATGACTATTCGTACCGGTAGACGGTGGCGTGCGGGGGTGTATCTGGGCCTGCTGGTGGGGGCGCTGAGCATGCCGGCGCCGGGCCAGGATGAGGGACCTGAGACGTTCTCGTCGTTTGAGGACGGCGGGGGGGGCAGCGCGCCGATTATCGACACGTTCGAAGTGACCGATGCGGATGTGCGCAGCGTCTTCAAGATGCTCTCGAAGCACAGTGGTGTGGATATCGTGCTGAGCGACGACGTGTCGGGGGCGGTGACCCTGCGGTTGACCAACAAGAACTGGCGTGACATCTTCATGATTGTGTGCCGGATCGTGCAGTTGGAGCCCATGAAGGAGGAGAACTACTTCTACGTCATGACCAAGCAGGAGTTCGAGGCACAGGTGCTGGCCAACGCGGCGAGCAACGATGCCGAGGACCGGATGGCGCCGCTGGAACGGCATATCATCTCGCTGAGCAACACGACCGCCAAGGACATGATGACACCGATATCGACGTTGCTGTCCTCGCGGGGCAAGCTGACGGTCGTGGAGCACAACAACTCGCTCATCGTGTTCGACACCAAGGAGAATATCAAGCAGATCCGCAGTATGGTGGAGAAGCTCGATATCGAGACGGCGCAGATATCGATCTCGTGCAAAATTATCGAGGTGAACTCGGGTGAAGCGCAGAACATGGGAGTCCACTGGGGGTTCCTGAGTCCCACCACGAGCCTGTCGGTGTCGCACCTGGATGCGCCCGATGCGGCCAGTGGGGTCGAGGTTGCGGCGGGGGCGATCGAGAAGATCTCCTACGGTATCCTGACTCCCGAGCGGTTCTCGGTGGCGTTGGAATACCTGTTCGAGGACAACCGGGGTGAGGTGGTGGCGCAGCCGAGTATCACCACGCTTGACAACAAACAGGCCAAGATATTCACCGGTCAGCAGGTGCCGGTGGTGCATCTTGACGAGGCAGGAAACAGTGTCGTGACCATGGTGGACGCGGGCACGGAGATGACGGTGACGCCGCACGTGACGGGTGAAGGGCGGATCATGCTGGATCTGAACCCGAAGAAGAAGTCGTATAACTACGGTGAGAACGGCCAGCCGGTGATCAACGAGCAGAGCGCCCAGACCAACGTGGTGGTGAACGACGGTGAGACGGTGGTGATTGCGGGGCTGACCTCGAACGAAACGCAGAACGCGGACGCCGGTATTCCGTTCCTCAAGGATATTCCGCTGATCGGCAACCTGTTCAAGCGCTCGAAGAAGTCGCGGGTGAGCAAGGACCTGATAATCTTTGTCACTCCGCATATTATCGAGCGGGCGCTCGGCACGGTTGGCACCGAGGTGACCGCGGGGCTGGGCCAGTAGGCAGAGTTCAGGGCAGACGAGAGACGGGCGGGGGCGGTGCTGGAAGGCGCCGCCCCCGCGGCGTTCCGGCCCCTCCCGGGGCCGCCGAAACTGCGCATTGACAACGCCGGTGCACAGTGGTAG
>CAZJJT010000096.1:0-11480 GCA_964546395.1 uncultured Fibrobacterota bacterium | reverse complement strand
ACGCCCGGCTTGCCTACCTCGATGAACCGCACCTGGCCGAAGAGCCCGCTCTCCGCAAACGAGCGTGCCTGCGCCGCGGCTGCGTCCGACAGCTCCTGCGTGGTGAACCGCAACGCCGCGTTGACGTCGAGCCCGTGGAGTGCGAGGACGGGGGTTACCAGTTCCACCGCACCGAAATGCGAGACCGCGACCAGACATGCCGTCCGCTGTGCCTGTGCGTCGGCTACCGCCGCGAGGGAGTCGCCGACCGAGACGCTCTCGCGCAGGTACGCGGCGTACGACTGGGGCGTGCCGTACAGCGGAATCAGTTTCTCATAGTAGTGAAGGCCGATGTGGTGCACCACGGCATCGACGGCCGCGTTGCTGCTGGCAAGGGAGAAGCTCGCGAGGTTCTCCCGGATGGCGTCGCGCTCCCGCGGCCTGTCGGCATACCACTGTGTCGCGCACGAGAGGATCTGCTGTTTGAGCGCGGCGCGGCTGGTGTCACGGCCGAGGCCAAAGACCTGCTTCTGGATTGCCTTGCTGAGACTCACTGCGCGGTCCCTCCGGTCCGGGGGTTCGGCGATCAGGCCGCGACTGAGGGGGCTCCGGTGGCGCTGAACACACGCCCGTCGGCAACCTGCACGGCGCCGCGCATGGCGAGCACGGTGAGGATCTTCTCGAACTCGTCAGCCAGCCTCAGTTTCCCCGCAACGAACCGCTCGAGAAGCGGCGCGTGGCACAACACTTCGTGGCGGACTGCTTCGATAGCGGCGCCACTGCGCGACTCGATGAGGAATACCACCAGCGGCATGAGCGCATGCGCAATGAGCATCGCGGGGCGCTCCCGGAACAGGCGGATGCGTTTGGCCGCGGTGCGCATCAACCGCTCCCCGTCGAACACCGGCGCACCATGGCCGGGAGCGATGCAGGCGGGCTTGAGCGCGGCGCAGCGAAGTACCGAAGACTCCATCAGGCGAAGCGAATCGGTGTGCGGCCGGGTAACGTCACAGGTGCCGATATCCTCGAAAGTAAACAGGTCGCCGCAGAGCAGCACACCGGCACGCTCCATGTACACCGCGATGTGATCGTCGGCATGCCCGGGTGTGGCAATGACGCGCAGCGTCTCGGAGCCCAGATCAATCCGTTCGCCGTCGCACAGCTCGCGGTCGACACGATACGGGGCCGGTTGAAGGTCGAGGCGCTGCTCCTGGGAGCGGAGCACGGGACTGGGAGCGTGCGGCGCCGCCCAGACTTGAGCGCCGCGCGCCTGGAGCTGCCCGGCAGCGCCGACATGGTCGGCATGCCCGTGCGTGGCGATGACCGCGCGCAGTTCGTGCAGCACGCCGCGCGCTGCCAGCGCGTGCACCGTGTCTTCCGCGGCGCGCGGGTGACCCGTGTCCACCACCACCACGCCCTCACTGCCGCGTACCACGTAGCAGACACTGCCGAGGCGTGAAGACAACACCGCTTCGGGACCGCCCACTATCCGGCGCTGCAGCGCCCTGTACGCACACGAACTCATCAGTTCGCCATGTACTTCTGCACCGTATCGGCGCACGCGTTGATCGTGGTGATATTGGGGAACTCGCTCTCCGGAATGCTCACCCCGAACTTCTTCTCCATCGTGGCCAGCACCTCGAGCAGCGCCATGGAATCGAACCCCATGTCCTCGATAAACTTCGCTTCATCGGTAACCTTCGAGGAATCCAGGTCCATGTCCTCGCCGATTTCCTCGATAAGTGCCCGGATCGTTGACTTGATTTCCTCCGCGTTCATCAAACCACTCCTCTCCTGTGTGTACGCTGTACCGCCGCTGCCAGCTACGACGGCTTCCTGAGTATCAGACACCCGCGGTTTCCGTCACACGAAAACGCGTTGACCAGCACGTACTCCGATGTCAGGCGGGTGGTGTTCTGCACAAGGTTGACACCTTCACGAGCGGCATACGAGCCACCGGCGCCGCTGAGGCGATCGGCACGCATGTCGATAAGGGCGCACGCGACGCTCAGCGCCGGCGAAGCACCGTAGCACTCTCCCGTAAGCGCCTTGTACGCCGCAACCGGCGTCTCCGGCATCATGTCACGAAGCACGGCCGCTTCGAGTGAATCGGTTTCGCTCACCCCCGACGCTGCCGCGGCGACAAAACCGATGCGGTCCGTGGCGACATGCGCCATCTCACACGCTTCCTCGATTGCCGCACGGGCGCCGCTGTGGCTGCCCGGGGAAGGGTCGAATACGACACCGCTACCCGCAATCTCGGCAATGACAGCCGCACCGCGCTCGCGTGCCGACGACTCGCTTTCCACCACGAACATGGCGCATCCCTCTCCCGCCACGCACCCGTCACTGTCAGGCGCGAACGGACGGCACCGGGTGCCGCTGGAGAGCACGCCGCTGCGATCCATGCCCACGAGCAGGTAGTACCCGACCTCTTCGAGGCCGCCGGCGAGCACCATGCGCGCATGGCCGCAGCGGATATGGTCGGCCGCGTACACAATCGCGTCGAGCCCCGAGTTGTACCCGGTGGAGATGGTGGCGCTGAGGTCGCGGATGGCGAACCGGATGTTGGTGTTGCCGGTAGCTGAGTTGATGACCGTGTTGCCGAACAACACCGGGTTGACCGCGTTGACCCCGTTGACTATTGAATCGCTGAGGAAGTCGCCGATGCTCTGCACGCTGCCGAACGCCGTGCCGACACACAGCCCCGGCAGCGCATCGGGACCGCAGCTGTCCAGCAGTGGGCGGAACCCCTGTTCGACAACAGCCATGAGGAGCTTGGTCGCCAGGTCCTTGCCGCGGAGCCCTTTCTTTCCAAGGACCGCAACCGGGTCGAAGTCGGGGACACGGTAGCACGTGCACTCCCGATCGAGTTCGTGGAATTCCCAGGCACGCACGGTGGCGGTTGCGGGACGGTTCTCCGCCATCGCCGCCCCCATGGCTTCGGGACCCGCGCCCAGCGCGCTCATCGCATGCATGCCGGTGATAACGATTTTCTCGTGGGCCATTGTGCGTGCCTACCCGGCAAACGTGCGGAGCACGATGGTTGAAGTGTTACCGCCGAACGCGTAGGCGTTGGAAACCACCGTCCTGAGCGCGGCTTGCCGCGGTTCGTTCGGCACGTAGTCGAGATCGCACTCCGGGTCCGGCTCTTCGTAGTTGATCGTCGGCAGCAACGTCTGATGGGTCAGCATCAACACGCTCGCCACTGCCTCGATTGCCGACGCCGCCCCCATCGTATGCCCCAGCATCGACTTGATCGAGGATACCGGCACTTCGCCGGCACGCGCACCGAACACCTCTTTGCAGATCTGCGTCTCGATCTTGTCGTTCTCGCCGGTACCCGTGCCGTGCGCGCACACGTAGTCGATCTCACCGACGTCGATCCGGGCGTCACGGACTGCCTTGCGCAACGCGATGATCCCACCTATGCCGTTGGGTGCGGGGATCGTCATGCTGAACGCATCACACGCCAGCCCGTACCCCAGCACCTCGGCGTGGATCTGCGCACCGCGCGCCTTCGCATGGTCAAGCGATTCGAGCACCAGCGCGCCGCCACCCTCCGCCACCGCCATCCCGTCCCGGTTCTTCGCAAACGGCCTGACCTTCGCAGCCGTGGTGGCCAGCAGACGGTTGAACCCGGTGAACGCGATACGCGAGAACGGGTCACTCCCGCCCGTCACAACCACATCCGCCCGCCCCAGCCGAACGAGGTCGGCAGCATAGCCGAGCGCGTAATTGCCCGCGGCGCAGGCAGTGGGTATCATGGTGAGCGGCCCGGCAGCTCCCAGCGCACGTGCCACATTCACCGGGATCACGCCGCAGGGGTACTGACGGGGGAGACCGGAAGGGATGTCGCTGGCCGTCCCGCCGTACTTGCAGCGCACGGCCTGTTCGAGTATTTGCGGTTCGCCCATGGTGGTGCCGAAACTCACCCCCACACGTCGAAGATTGACCTTTGAGAGGTCGAGTCCCGAGTCACGCACCGCCATCCTGGCCGACGCTATCGCGAACTGGCTGCCCCGCCCCATCCGCGCCTGCTCCTCGGCGCTCAGGAATTCGCTCGCCTCGAAGCCCTTCACCTCGCCGCCGACCTTCGTCCTGAAATCGGTCGTATCGAAGCACGTGAGAGGCCCAACCCCGTTGGTTGACGCCAGCGCCGCTTTCCAGAACGCCTCGATACCGATGCCGATTGGCGTGACAGCGCCCAGACCGGTTATCACCACTCGTGTTCGCATGCGCTCTCTTCCCAGTCCATTTCCATATGGATATACGGGCTGTGGCGGCTATAAGCTAAACCATCGTTGCCCCCCCTCACAAGGCAACATCGGTCAACTGCACCCGTAGTCGCCCAACTGCATGCAGAACCCCGAGTTGCGGGGTATTCCCGGGGCCGAGCCGACTTCGCGTAGTATTTTGTGCGGCTTGGACCCGGGCCCGTGAGCGAGCATGAGCACTGAGAGTCTTCCTGATATCAGCGATTACCAGATCGTCCGCGTGATAGGCTCGGGCGGCATGTCGACCGTGTACGAAGCGATCGACTCGAAGCTGAAGCGGCCGGTTGCGCTCAAAGTGCTGCACACGCACCTGTATGCCGACTCGGTGGCCACCGAACGGTTCCGCCGCGAAGCGATGGCGGCGGCGATCCTGAACCACCCGAACGTCGTACAGGTTTACGACTACCGTGCCACCAGCACCACGCAGTGCATCGTCATGGAATACGTGGAGGGGCGTGACCTGGAAGCGGTGCTGAAGGAGCAAGGGCGGCTGGGGCTGGAAGCGGCGGCGCACATCATGAACGAGGTGGCGGCGGCGCTCGAGGAGGCGCACCGCAAGGGCGTGCTTCACCGCGACGTCAAGCCCTCGAACATTCTCCTGCACCGCAGCGGCCGGGTGATGCTCACCGACTTCGGGCTGGCACGGCGGCAGATGGATGGGCGGCTGACACAGCACGACGCGGTTGCCGGAACGCCGTCGTTCATGTCTCCCGAGCAGATGAGCAACCGCGAGATCGACAGCGCCAGCGATGTGTACTCGTGGGCCGTGAGTTTCCACAACCTGCTCTGCGGCCGCCTTCCGTACGAACATCAGGCGTTCCCCGACGTGTTGGGCGATATCCAGAACGCACACGGCCGCATCGATCCGCAACTGCGTCAGGAGCTGCCGGGCAGGTACCTGGCCCTGATCGAGCAGTGTCTGCTGCGTCGCCCCGAGGACCGTCCGCACGACGGTGCCGCGCTCAGGCAGGCGCTTGTCGAGTGCGGGGTGAAGGGGAACGTGGATCTGGGTCCACTGCTTGACATGTCGCTGATCGATTCTGCGCGCCGCACCACCGAGCGTCACCTCTCGGTGACACGCATCTATCGCGCGGGACGGGTAGGGGTATGGCGGGTCCTGCTCTGGGCGGCCGGTGTTCTGGCGGCGGGGGCGGTGATGTTTGCCGGGGCGCTGTGGTATGTGGACAGCACGCGACCGTCACTGCCCGGGCCGACTGCGGCCGACACCGCCGCGGAGGGACCGGTGATGGCGCCGATGCCTGGGCTGGGTCCGGTGCCCGGCACGGCGGCGGCGCACCCGTTGGACTCGGCGAAGCCTGTGCCGTCGCGGCCGGCGGTACCCTTGCGGCCCGCACCTGCGCGGCCGACGCCGGTCAGGCCGCTCACGCCTCCCCCGGTTGCCGATTCGGGTGCGCTGTTCGTGCACTGCTCGCCCTGGGCCGACATCCAGATTGACGGCGTCTACCGGGGCCGGACCCCGCTGGAGAAGCCCATCACCTTGTCGCGGGGCAGGCACGTGATTAGATTATACAATGACTTCTCCGAGCCGCTCGAGGAAGAGGTAACGATCGTGTCGCGCTCGGTCCTGCGGAAACGTTACACACTGAAAGCGAAACCGGCATACCGGCAATGACAGTGCTTCGCACAGTGCTCACCGGGGGGTTGCTGCTGATGAGCACGGTGGGCCTGCACGCGCAGGAGCAGCCCGAGGCCGACTCGATCGTACGGGAACCGGCCCACAAGGTGCTGTTCGAGAGCGGGTTCTATGCCCAGGCCCTCGAGTATCTGGGGAGCCGACTCGAGCGGCCCGCAGATTCGCTCTGGGAAGAGTACCAGACGTACCGCGCATTCAGCCTGATTATGCTTGACATGCGCGACAGCGCCGCGGTGGTGTTCGGGCAGATTCTCGACCAGCGTCCACGCTACACTCTCAACCCCGTGTACACCTCGCCCAAGCTCTACGAAGTGTTTCTCGAGGCGCAACGCGCCCACCGGCCCCCGGTGGCCGACACCTCGGCGGCCGATACGGCCGACACGGGTGCCGTTGCGGTGGCCGACACGGGTACTTCGGACAGCACGCTCGGCGAGGTGTCGCCGGACAGTGCGACAACGTCGGCGGCCCGCGCATCAGACTGGTACCGTGTGCCGTTGTATTTCGTCCCCGGAGGCGCCGGCCAGTTCTACAACCGTCAACCGGCGAAGGCTGCCGTGCTGCTGATTGCGCAGGTAGTGGCGCTGGGCGCGAGCGTGCTGACCTACACACAGCGCGAGGAGTTGTACGACGCGCAGTTCGGGTGGTACCCGGGAAACGCCGAATCGTACGAACGGTACACGTACTCGTACCGTATCGAGTTTGGACTTGCCGCGCTGGCGTACGCGTACGGGGTGGTGGATGCATTCGTGGTGGACAGCCGGGCGCGTCGACGCGCGCGCCGTGAAGCGGAGGGACGGTGAAACACCGCTGGCTTGTCGTGGCGCCGGGCACCTCGCGCGAGCGTCGTGTGGACCTGGAGCAGGGAGTTACCCAGATCGGCCGCAGCCCCGATGCCGGTCTCGTGCTCGACAGCCGCAACGTGTCTTCACTGCACGCCTCGGTGGTGGTCCGCGAGAGCGCCGTGAACCTGATAGACCTCGACAGCACCAACGGCACGCTGCTCAACGGCACCCGAGTGAGCAGCGCCGACCTTCACGACGGCGACAGCCTGGAGCTTGCCGACGTGCTGATGGAGTTCCACGAAGAGACCGTGTATGCGCCGGTGCAGTCGATCGGCGAGCGCACCGAGACGTGGTTTCCTGCGGCGGGCCTCGATGTGGAGCGGTTGGGTGATCTGCTGGGCGTGCTGGTGGAACAGAAACGGCTGTCGGCCGAGGATGCGGGGGCGATGGTGGAGGGGTTGTCGCTGCTGCAGGGGAGCGCGCGACGGCTCGATTCGCTCTACGCGTTGCTGGAGCATGCGATTGGTGCGAGCGACCGCGCGCAGTTGGTGGCCACGATTCTCGGTGAGATCGCGGCCCTGCTGCGGCTTGACGTGGTCGGGCTGTACCTGAGTGACGAGCAGCGGTTCTACAGCTGGGAGCGGGGGAAGCTGAGCAGCGAGGAGCGCAGTGACGCGGTCAGTGCTACGCTGCTCGAGAACGTGCTTCGCTCAGGCGCGCCTGCGCTGGTGGAACACGTGGGTACCGACAGCTCGGTGCTGGGTTTCGAGAGTCTTCTGCGGCTCAAGATTCAGAGCGTGCTCTGTCTGCCGGTGGCGATGCATGGTGCCGGTCCGGTGGGTGTGCTCTACTGCGCTTCACGCAGCAGCGGCGAGCTGAAACTCCTCGAGAAAGACCGCCTGTTCCTGTCCGCCTGTTCCTCGGTGAGCGCCGTGGTCCTGGAGAACCTGGGACATGTCGCCCGGGCCGCCTCGCAGGCACGCACCGAAGAGCGCAGCGCGCAGCAGCGCCGCTACTCGCCGGTTATCAGGCGCCTGCGTGATGAGCGGGAGAGCCTGACACTGCGTCTGCAGGGATTCCGGGCGGCGCCGCTGTTCGGCATGGAGCAGGAGGCGAACACCGCTGTGCGGGAGTTTGTCGAGCGGGCGGCGCGCGCGGATGTCCCCGTGCTGCTTCTGGGCGAGACTGGCGTGGGCAAGAGCGTGCTCGCGCGTGCGATCCACGAGCAGGGACGGCAGGGGAAGCCGTTCGTGACCGTCGATTGCACGACACTGGCCTCGGAACTGGTGGAGAGCGAGCTGTTCGGACACGAGAAGGGCGCGTTTACCGGTGCCCACGCGCGGAAGGAAGGGCGGATTGCCGCGGCGGGCGACGGGACCGTGCTGGTGGACGAGATCGGCGACCTCTCCCCGCGGCTCCAGGGCAAGCTCCTGCGGCTGATCGAGTCGGGGGAGTACGAGCCGGTGGGAAGTACCAGGGTGGCACGGCTGTCGGCGCGGCTGCTGTTCGCGACCAACCACGACTTGGAGCAGGATGTCGCCGAAGGGACGTTCCGGCGCGACCTGTTCTTCCGGCTCAACGTGCTCTCGGCAGTGGTGCCGCCGCTGCGCGAGCGTCGTGACATGATTCTGCCGCTGGCAGAGCACTTCCTCGTGACATACGCCGGATCGACTGGCGGCGAGGAGCGCACACTGTCGGAAGCGGCCCGCAGGGAGCTGGTGTCTCACAACTGGCCGGGCAACGTACGCGAGCTGGAGAACGCGATCATGCGCGCGCTTATCACGGTGCAGAGCGGCGAGATCGGCCCGGATGACCTCGCGCTGGCATCGTCGAGCGTGGCGATCGGGTCCGCGGTACAGGAAGACGGGGAGCGTGGTGATTCACTGGACCTCAAACGGGCGCGCGAACAACTCGACCGGCAGTACATCGAACGGGCCCTGGTGCTTGCCAACCGCAACGTGTCGCAGGCCGCACGCATGCTCAATATCAGCCGCAACTCGCTGATGGACCTCATTAAGAAGTACGGTGTTCAGTGAGCACGGTACGCTTTGGTTCCGTGACAGTGCGTGTCGGGCCTGCTGTTGCGCTGGCCGCGGCCGCGCTGTGTGCATTCCGCTGCGACTACTTCACCGATTTGGTTACTCCCACCGAGTTGTCGCGGGCAACCGTGGCACTGGTAGTGCGGGACGTCGGCGGACCGGTCCAGGGAGCTACGGTCGGCCTCGATGGCGCCACGGGAGTCAGTGACGCGTCGGGCCGGGTGACGTTCTACGGCGTCTTCACCGGCACATACACTGCCAGCGTTTCCGCCGATACGCTTCGTTACCTCCCGCTGCAGCGGACCGTGGACGTACTGGTGGGCGGGACGCACGACACGCTGAGGCTCGAGCGCACCTCGAGCCTGCCTCGGATCGACTCGCTCGTGGTTCTGCCGGACCAGGTGATCGCCGCGAACGATTCGGTCCGAATCACGTTCTGGGTACGGCGCCCGGCGTGGTCAAGCCCCCTGCAGTTCGTACGCGTCTGGTTCAGCTACCCCGACTCCGCCGACACGGCGTCGGTGCCACTCGAGGCAGACTCGGCGTTTCGCAGCGTGAGACATGTGTACAACTCCGGGGGGACCCGTACCGTGCGGGTGGAGGCATTCAACGCGGAAGGGGAACGGTCGTTTGCGGAACGGGCCGTTGTGGTCGGCACGACCTTCCGTCCCTCGGTAACCGTGTCGATACTGCCTCCCTATGGGTTTTACGACAGCGTTCCGAACGCCATCGACGTGCGAGTGACCGACCCTGATGCGGTGACAGTGCCACAGATCATCATATACTGGGGCGACGGCAGTTCGCCGCAGGTCTACGGGAGCTACGGTGGTCTCTACTCTCACATGTACGCCATCGCCCCGTCCTCTGCCTCCATCGATACCTTTCTTCTCACCGTCACAGCACGTGACGGTACCGGGCTCGAAGATGTGCACCACGATGAGCTGATTGTGGGGCGGACGCCCGGCCGACTCGTGGTCGGCTCGCAACTCGTGTTCATTCCCGACAGCACTGTCGATTCCTCTGTGGCCACCGTTACCATCGGCCTGACCGTTCTAAGTACGCCGGGGTATGTCGATACCGTGGCCTGGTACGTCAACCGGTTCGACACGGTTCCCGAGCACGTGCTGACTGCCGTATCCGATCTGAACAGCACTTCGGGCGCCGTGGCGCCGGGCGGCCGGTACTTCGAGGCGAGCTTTCCGCTCACGTCGCTGCCCGCAACGAACTACGTCCAGATGCTGATCAAGGACTCGTACGGACAGACGGCTGCTCCGCACGGACGGTTCTACATCACCGGCCGCTAGGGCGGTGAGCCGCGAGCGAGTCACCTGCCGCGAGCATCTGCCGGGCCGGGGCGAACCCGGGGTCGAGTTCCAGCGCGCGTTGGAGGTACCGCCGCGACATCTCGCGGTTGCCCTGTCGGGCCCAGGCTGCACCAAGGTGCGTGAGTACCACCGCGCTGCTACCGAACCGGGCCGCCTGCTGCAGAAGGATGATGGCGGAGGCCACCTTCCCCGCCTGCGCTTCCTGCAGCGCCAGGCCCAGCCAGCGCTGCTGTGCCTGCGAGCGGCGCTCGGAGGAAAGAGAGGCCGCGGTGTGGCCGAGTGCTTCGAGGTTGACAAGGGTCACCGGGTCGGACGGGCTGAGGGTGAGCGATTCGCTGAGCAGTCCGAGGGCGGTCGCGGTGTCGCCGCGGTAGGCGTGGCGCATGGCGAGGAAGTTGAGAATCGCCGCCTGCGTAGCGGGCACCTCGTTCTGCGTGGCGAGCCTGCGGGCGGCAGAGTCGGGCGGCTGGGCCCGGTGCAGTGTCAGCAGGATCAGGCTTGCGAGGTCGGGATGGTCGTTGCCGAATCGCTGGGCGGCGACCGCGCTTTCGAACGCACAGATGTTGCTGCCCAGCTGCATGCAGCTGACCGCACGGTTGAACCAGGCGTTGTCGAAGTCGGGTACGAGTGCGACCGCCGAATCGAGGTAGAGCTTCGACGAGTCGGGCTTGCCCACTCTCCCGTAGAGCATCCCCAGCTTGTTGGCCGCATCGGCGCGCGTGTAGCGCACCCAATCGCCCGGACCGGTGAGCATCTGCAGGGCGGTACGAAACTGCCCGATCGCCGCGATGGGCTCGTTGCGGGAGCGATGGATAACCCCCAGGCTCATGTGCGGGCGCCACGGCGGCTGCTCGGGGACCATCAGCCCCAGCTTCACAAAGACAACGAGGAGCGCCCCGACAAGCGTGGCGCTCACCGCGGCCCGGCGCTCATTGCGCGCGTACCGCTCGTAGAGCCATGTCAGGGCGAACCCCGCATACAGGCACCAGAATGCAACGGAGGGCAGCCGGTACCGGGACACCATGAAGAACGCGATGCAGGGGGAGGCAAGCAGTGCGAGGGTCAGCAGCACCGCCGGCCGGAGGAGCGCTTTGGGATCCAGGGCCGTCCAGTGGTAGGTGGTCTTGTTCAACATGCGCAGGGGGAAGCGGAGCTGATCGTAGCCTTCGTCGCGCCGCCCGTTGAACTTGAACGTGCTCGACCCGCTGTCGTTGAACTCGCCGCCTAGCGTTTCTCGCTCGGAGACGAACCGGAATTCTCGCTGGAATTGCTGACATCCGGCAACCCAGTAGAAACGCTTGTGCCGTGGCGCGCTGCGCCACGGTGCGTAAGGCTTGTAGTCGAAGGTCCCCGTGACCGCCCCCGCCCCGTCGGTCACGTAGCGCACGCTGCCCCGCTCGTCTAAGTGGTAGTACTGGATGGGG
>CAZJJT010000095.1:4510-11569 GCA_964546395.1 uncultured Fibrobacterota bacterium | reverse complement strand
GCCGCGGAGGACCATGTGACCGCCACGTGGTGCCACGTGCCCGCTGTCAAGGTCGCATTGGAGGTGGTCTTGCCAACCCACGTGGTCTGGTCGGGCATGCACATGCCGACCTGGTTACTCAGGGCATTCGCGTCACTGGGGCCCGGGGTCCAGTTGTAGAAGCCCCAGTGGTCTCCGTCCACGCTCTGCGGTATCTGCTGGCTCGCAAACGGATGACCATCGGTGTTGAACAACTGATCCAGCTTCACCCACATGCATATCGACATCGCCGTCTTGCCGACCATGTCAAAGGCAATAGCATCGTTTGCGACATATTCCAAGTAGTCGTTCGACCCGTCCATGTGTATGGCGTAGCTGTTCGTGGTCTGGAGTGTCGGACAGTCGGTGACCCAGACGGACTGCACGTTCATGTTCTTGAGCACCAACTCATAGTCGTTGCCGGAATTGTCGCTGGCGGTCGCCGACCCCGGACCATCATCGAACGTGTAGTGCGCCACGAGGCCACTGTCCAGTGCGCCGAATGCCAAGGTAAAGAGACAGACCGTGAGGACTGGAACGTGCGCTTTCATCTGTGTACTCCTTGCTGCTGTGTGAGGTGCTTCTTCAGGGGCGTTCGCCGCTGTTGAGTGAACGTTGCGCCTGTGTTGATGGTGACCACGGCTCAATTGCCCAGCAGCAGGAGGCGTGAGGACATGCCCGCTGCTGTCCGCAGTTGAGCGACGAGATAGCCGGTGGGAAGCGTCTGTGTGGTCACGAGTACTCGGTGCACGCCCGCACCGGCCGTGCCTTCTTCATGCCGTAACACGGTTTTCCCGGTCAGGTCGTACAGTGTCAGGACGAAGGGCCCGGGCTCTGCAAGGGACACTGTCACCTCGGCCGAGCCTCCCTGCATCCTGGTTATGCCTGTTGCATGGATGCCGTCACTCAGCGCCCGTGCGTTCGCAGTTGCCCCGGTGGCCTGGATGGTGACATCACGGGTTGCGTAGCGCGTGCGATCGACCACGGTGAGGGTGAAGACATAGGTTCCCGCTTCGTTCATGCCGCCGACACCAGTGACCGGTCCCCCTTGCCGCCCGAAGTGCGGCGTAGCGCCAGTGGGTGCGCTTTTCACTTTCCACCAGTGACTGATACCATCCCCGTCCGCATCGCTCGTGGCTGCCGTGAGGGTGACCGTGTCGGCGTTGACACTGATTCCCGGGCTCGCCGTGATGCTCGAAACCACCGGCGCGTGGTCATTTACAGGAAAGACAGTGACCGAGAGCGTGTCGGCCGATGTGCCGCCCGGATCGGTTGCCCGGTAGAGGAACCGGTACTCACCGGCAACGGACATGTTTGTCACCGGGCAGTTGGTCGAAGTCGGTGCGCCGAGTGTGGCACCGGCGCCGTTGGGCTTGCTCAGCACCGACCACTGATAGCTCGCGGCATCACCTTCGATATCCAGCGAGCCGCCGCGCAGCGACATGCTGTTGGTCGGCAGGGTCAGGAACGTGGCATTGCGGTTGTGCACGTCGAACATCCGCGGACGCTGGTTCCCGCTGTAGACCGAGAGGAGCACCGAGCGGGCGGTGCTGTTGCTGCCGTCCGACACGGTCACCGTGAACTCATAGTCACCCGTGGCGGTGAGCCCGGTGGCATTCGTGTTGGCGGAACCGGGTGAGCTCAGCGAGACGGTTGCCCCGCCCGGCTTTCTGGTCACCGTCCACGTATACGTGAGTGCACCCTGTTCGGGGTCCAGTGCCGAGGCCGACAGGGAAACCTGGCTCGCAGGTGTTTTCAGGTAGACAGGGCTGGCCGCGTAGCTGGTGACCACCGGAGGAAGGTTCGCCTGCAGTCTGGGGTAGACGGTCACCACCGAGTTGGAGCCGACCGAAATGCTGAGCGAGCCGTTGGTGACATGCTCAATGCTTTGCTCATGGTATGACCCGCCCACGTCGGCGCGGCTGACACCGTAATCGCCGTTCGGAAGGTTCGTGATGTTCGCTGTCTGTGTCCCGCCTCCGGTGTTGTTGATGAGTACCAGGGTGACAGTGCCGTTGTTGCGGAAAGCCAGGGGACGGAGGCTGGTACTGCTGGATGTGGCACCGATACGCTGGGCTCCGGGCCGTACATAGTGAATGACCTGTCTGAGCATCCAGTAGTTGTCCTTGCGCGAACCAAGCCAGGACTGGGCGTCCTGCATGCTGACCGCGAAGACATTGGGCAACTCGTAGATCTCCCAGACGCTGCTCCCGCCCAAGGTCAGATCGTCGTAGAGCGTATTGATGGTCACACCCATGGCCTCCGTCTGGCCGGTGCGCAGGCTGCGGGTCCAGGCGTAGTCACGGATGTTCTGACGTGCGGGGTCGTTGACACCGTAGAGGTGGTAGGTCAGCAGGCCGATGTACTGCCAGATGTCGTCCTGGTACCGTAGGCCGCCGGCGTCATTGATATATCGCCAGCTCTTGTCGGCGTTGGCGCACTCCGGGGCTTCCATCCTGGTGGCAAGCCCTGCGGCCGCCATGCGCGGGCCGAGGGCCCGGACCACGTCGGCGATGATGGCCGCGGTGACCGGGTTGCCGTTCCCCGCCTCGTTCAGCACAGTCACGTAGTCGGCTTCGATTCTCAGGGAGTCCCGCAGGTAGAGCAACTGACTCAACAGGAACTCCGAGTACTCACCGGCACTGTAGCGAAGGTACGGAAGGAGCTCGCCGCTGCTGCCGTTGTCGAAGAACGACGGGCTGACGTAGAGGCTGAAGTGCTCGCCGTTTGCTTCGACCTTCTCCTTGAACGGCAAGAACATGCTGACGGCGTCGTCGCGGATGCGCGCCCGGTTGATCTCCGACCAGTTGATATGTTCCGGATCCCAGTCGTCGTTGGGATACTCCCAGGCACCACGGTTCTTGGCGGCACTGCCACCCCCGGCCTCACAGCGGATCCGGGTGCAGCCCATGAGGTTCACGAAGTCGTCGATGACATACGGCCGAAGCTCTGCCGGGAACCAGTGCAGATAGTCCGACGGGGCGCCCCAGGCCTCCATGGTTTGGTATGTCGTGCCGCCGTCGATGGTAACGTTTGCTCCATGCACACAAATGGCGACAGCCAGACAGATGAGTGACGACAGTATGAGCCGCCTCGTCACGAAGGCTACGGTGCTGGTTCTGGTTCCGGGCTGCATCGCTCTGTCCTCCCGCTTCGAAGGTGTCCCGGGCCGCTAGGGCCACGCCTACAGAGATTCATACCCCAGTGAGAAGGTATCCTTGCCCGCATATTGCGGCCCGAATGGTATAATGCCATTAGCACTAAACCCAAGGAGTCGTCCATGGGTGCAGACCGTGTCTACCGCGAAACCTGTGTCAAGCTTGACGAGTTGGTGAGCAGGGGCTCAGCCGGCTCGCGGCTGCCTTCGGCTGCGGCGCTGGCCCGCAGGTTCGGTGTATCGCATGTCACCATCCTCAAGGCATTGCGGGAACTCCGGAGGCGAGGCCTGGTGGTGGTCAGGCCGGGCTCCGGGGCGTTCGTGGCAGGCGAGGTGGTGCCATCACCGGTACCCGACGCCGACGAGGCCGCTTCGCCGCCCCAAGGCCGCAGTGCGCAGGTCGTCCAGGCACTCCGGCGTGACATACTCAGCGGGGCGCTTGCGGCCGACCGGCCGCTGCCACCCTCCAAGGCGTTGACAAACCGATACGGCGTTGCGGACAAGACCATGCGCAAGGCGGTGGCATGCCTTGTGGAGCAGGGGTATCTGGAGTTGCGTGACGGTGGCTACGCCGTCTCGGTCCCGCGCAGCAGTGCCTCACGCCCGGCGGTTCTGTACGTGTTCACGGCACGCCGAGGCGCGAGCCTGGAGAACATGCCGCCGCGGAGCCTTGAGCTGCTGCGTGAGTTGGAGCGCTCTGCGTCGCTGTCCGGACTGGAGCTCCTGCCGGTTCCCTGCGACCAGGGTGCGGACGGGGGCCTGGTACCGTTCCGCAGTGACGGCATACCGGCACCGGGCACATCTCCGGCACGCAGGCTGTTGGGGGCGATCCTCTGGACAATTGGGTCATCACCGCACGGCGCGGCTGGCATGCTTGCACGGCTTGAGGCTTTGGGGACTCCTGTTGCCGTGCTGGATGAACTTGGCTATGGCAGGCGACTCCGTGCAGCTTCCCGCCGCACCGCAGTATTCCCGCTTGCGTGCACCGATGTTGCGGGCCGCGTCGTCGGGCGCCACGCCCTCCGCCTGGGCCACCGCTCGATCGCCTACCTCGGTGGCGGTCCCGCCGACTGGGCGTGGTCCCGGGTACGACTCGCCGGGTTGCGCGCAGCCGTAGAGGAGGCGGGGGTCACGGTCAAACTAACGGAATATCCAATCGCCACCGAGGACAAGGGCCCTGCATTCCCACTGCCTTTCCACAGCATGGTCTCCAGCGGCCTGGACAGCCGCCAGCGACGAACGCTTCTGGACGCACTCGAGACGTACCGCAACTACATCCAGAACTCCTACGCCCAGCACTGGAACTCCGCGGGGCTGGAAGCGTATCTCAATCGGGTCCTGCACGAAGGCGACGCAACCCTCTGGGTCGCACAGAGCGACATCGTCGGCTTGGCCGCTCTTCAACTGCTCCGGGACCGCACGTCCCACCGCATCGCCCTGGTGTCCTTCGACGACACCCCCGGCTCGGCGTTCGCCGGACTGGCCAGCTACAATTTCAACGTGCACGGCGTCACCCAACTGATGCTTGAGCACGTCCTGCGCAGCGGACCCCACACCACCCGTGACAGACGCTACCGGAGTGAGTTGGAGGGGTATGTGAACGTGCGGCCGAGCTTGTTTGGCCTGTCTCTCCCGCCCTCCATGCACAGCTCAACGAATAGAGTTGAGCGCTAAACTCATTATACCAATCATACTCACCTCTGCGCCCATTCACAGCTCAGTCTGCTGCTCTGTATGGGGTGGACATGCAACCCGCAAACCACAGCACAGCCCCTGGGGCTGGGAGGAGGGCATCAATGGCTAAGGGCATGGTCCTCACGGCGGCGCTTGCGTTGCTGCTTCCATTCGGCAGTTATGCAATCCAAGGGACTGTCTTCTACGGCACACCAACCGGTGCTGTGAAGGCGGACCTTGCGACCGGCAAAGTCACCGCGCTCTTCGGCTGGGGCAGTTTCGCCAAGGTAGCCGTGTCACCCGACGGGCGGCAGATTGCCTCGAGTGCCATCTGGCAGGCGCACGGCGGTATCATGATCGGAAACACCGACGGTACCGGCAGCCGGATACTGCTCGACGGCGACGTGTACGGGATAGGGAAGGACGGGGACGGCAAACCGTACAACTTCGGCCTGGGACGAACGTGCGCCTTCGGGCCGAACGGTGTCTACTTTGTCCGCTGCGTGGGAGGCTGGACAGGGCACGGGGGTGAGACGGAGAAGGTGCTCTGCTACGCTGACCGGGTCACGGGCGAGGTCGTTGAGCTGGTTGATTTCTCGCCTGTCCCCGATGATCAACAGAATGTCTTTGTGAGTGCAAACGGCCGCAAGGTGGTGTCATGGTGTCACTCGCAGACCGTTGCCCTTGACCTCAATGCCACGTTCACCGGAGGTACCTACCATGTCCTGACCGACATCTGGGGCCATGGGCCGACCCCCAATGCCACGGGTGACGTCGTTGTGGTCAATGCGATCGACGTCAACCAGTGCGCTGACGAAATCTATGGTGACGAACACTCATGGATTGTCTACGACTGGGACGAAGGTGCCTGCGGAAACTACCTCGACAACTATGTGAGTCAGGCCCCGGAAAACACAGGAATCGGCGACCAGGGCATGGTGTACGGTGAGGCGCCGACAGGAGAGAAGGGTGAGGACTACATCTGCTTCGGGGCAGGTGGAAATGGCTACCTGATGAACTGGCACACCGGGGCTGTTATCCAGATCCCCACGGAGTGGGGAGATGTCCACCTCGGCGCACTGCCCACCGGCGACCTGCCGACCCTCTCCCTCTCGCCGCTCCATCTCAGCTTCACTACCAGCGGCAGCCAGGATGTGACCGTCACGAACATCGGCGCTGGCACGCTGTCTTCTGTCAACGCGTCCATTTCGTATGCGAACGGCAGCGGGTGGCTAAACACCACCGTTCAGGGGAGCGGGAACACACGCACCATAGAAGTTGTCGTGGACGCCACGGGACTGAGCGCAGGCAGCTACGCCGCAACGGTGGCGGTGTCTGCGGCAGGCGCCAGCAACACTCCCTCCTTCACCGTATCGGTTGACGTCGGCGTTCCCGGCAACGTCACCACCGCGGTGTCGGGTACGCAGTTCAGACTCGTGACGGTGAGATGGGACGACAACTCAACCGGCGAGACGGGCTTCTCCATCGAACGCTCGTTCAACGGAGGCGCCTTTGCTGTGGTGCAGACGGTCGGGGCGGATGTCGTGTCCTGTGTGGATTCGAACGTCACCTGCTCCACCGACGAATACGTGTACCGGGTGCGGGCTGTGTTGGGTGGATCGAGTTACTCGGGCTATTCCGCAGAGGCACACATTGTCGTCTCCTGCGCCGACTGGATCGATGTGACCGGGCCGGTGTCAGGCGCCGCGTACGAAACGGGTGACACGATGTGGATACAGTGGGAAGCCCAGAATGTGGGCCTGGTGGCCATCGAAGGCTCGTACGACGGTGGTGAGAACCTGTTCGAGCTCAACCCCACCGGTGGTATCGGGCCGAGCGACAGCACGTGGGGGAGATTCCCCTGGGTGGCTGCGCTTCCCACCGGAGTCGACAGCAGCATGGTGACGGTGCGCGTGGCCATGTACACCGACCGGACCGGCGTCTTCGATGTTACCGGCAGTCTCACACTCCGCCGGTCCAGCACGGTGGCGGGGCAGACGACTGCCCCGCGTGTCGCCCCGTGGCTACCGCAGCAGTGCCTCGTGAAGCTTGCGCGAGGGGGAGTACTGAGAGTGCCCGTTGCCCAGGGGGAAGCGGTGGTTGTCCGCGCATTCGGCCTCGACGGCACGCTGGTCGCGACGCATCAGTGGCACGACGCCGGAGTGCACATGGTCGACCTGCACAGGGCGGTGTCGGAGGGTGCGTACGTG
>CAZJJT010000095.1:0-4500 GCA_964546395.1 uncultured Fibrobacterota bacterium | reverse complement strand
TGCACTAGCCGGAAGGAATCGCCTTGGGCAAACCAGCCATCGGTCTTGTCCGCTGACCCGCATGCATACCCACCCTCCCCCTCAGGGTAGCGCGGGTTGGCGGGCGAGACTTGGCGGTACTTGAACCCTGACAGGAGACGTGCGATGGTACATGAAACAGCATCACGGTGCGCGAAGGTCGTGGTTGTGTGTGCTGCAGCTGCCACACTGGCACGGGCCAACCTGCCCATCGGCATGAACATCACCAATGCGGTGTACCACACGCCCATGAACCTGCTCATCTTCACCGACATGATGAAACACATGAGCAACTGGGTGTACCAGGACGCTGACTTTGCACCGGGAGGCGAGGACGTTCCCCCGACCGATCCGGGCTTCGATGAGGACGGCTACCCGGTGGAGATCCCTATGACGCCTCCGGGCTACAGCGCCCCGCAGACGGTACACGCGATTGTACCCGGGCACTTTCCCCCTGGTCGCTACATCCTCACCTATGATGGTGACGGCGACTTCCATTGGTACGGAGGCGGCTCCGTGGTTGGCAGCATTGTCGAGGTCGTCTCGAGCCAACCGGGGCGGATCGTGCTGCAGTACGCACCGAAGTCCGAGTCGGGCAACTGGGCCATCATGTGGATCACCCGGTCGACACGCGGCAACCACGTACGCAACATACAGATCATCCCCGAAGAGCTCGAGGGCAGCTACGACCCGGCGCAGCCGTTTCGGCCCGAGTTTCTCAACGCGGTCAACCATCTGAGTGCAGTCCGATTCATGACCTGGATGAGCTGCAACGAGGGCCGCATGCACGGCACATGGGCACAACGTGTAAAGGAAACGCACTACTCCCAGGCAGCGATACAAGGCACATCGATCGACCTCCAGATCAGACTCTGCAATATCCTCGAACTCGACGCCTGGTTCAACGTTCCTCACATGGTCAACGACGAATACATCGTCGAGTTTGCCCGGCTGGTACGGGACAATCTCGACCCTCGGCTGACCGCGTACCTCGAGTACTCGAATGAGCTCTGGAACTGGGGTGGCGCATTCCCGCAATCCAAGTGGATCGTGGCCTTCCACGGCCGTGACCCGGACCACCCCGAGTGGGATGCCCCGGACAGCATCTACAATACTCTCGTCGCCATCGGGGATCAGGGCGGTGCGCACCTGGAAATGGACGCCTACATGTGCCAGCGCGCGTTCGACATCTGGCGCTCAGAATTCACGGGCGCCGAGCGTCAGCGGCTCGTGTGCGTGGGCGCCACGCAACTTGGGCTCAACGAGGACCGCTACCTCGGCTACCTGTACAACACCACTGGCACCTGGACCGGATCGACCGGCAACGGGTGCGACGCTATCTCGGGCGCAATGTACCTGCACGGCGATGACGACTTCAACGCGTATGTGATGGACCTCGCGCGCAACGACATGGCTGCGGCACGCGCCGTCGACTCGTCGCTCTACTGGGTTGGTTACGAGGGCGGCTCCGAGGCTGACCAGGGCCCGACGTACAACTACTCGCAGGAGGTCTACGACGACCTCATGACCATGTGGCAGACGGTCACCCAGCCCGACATCGATTGCCGACTGTTCTGTGGGCTCATACTCAACGGCGACGAAGACCGCTACGGCTTCCTCCGTGGCTGGGACATGGTCGACCAGCCGGAGATCGTGCAGAGCTGGAAGTGGCGGGCAGTGAAGGAAAGCACGACACGCGTACCACTGGCAGACTACGGCGTTGTGAAATCGGTCCATGAGCCGACACGGAAGTCCGTCGCGCATGCCACACCCGGAACGCGCATGCCCTCATTGATGGTGGTGCTCAAAGGCGGCCGGTTGCCCTCGGGTGTCGAGCGCCTTTGGGATGCACGCGGCCGGGCTGTCGGCACCGCGTTCACAACCAGGCTGACCGGATCCGGTATGAGTCAGGGAGTGTACGTAGTGCCGCGCCGGTAGGAAGGCGAGCACCCAGGGACGGCAAGCCCCCTCTCGTTGTCCCGGACTCCACGACGGTTCCGGGTATCTCGGTGAACCCGTCCTGCCCTCTGTGGCGTCCGGAGGGTCGTGGATTGCCTATCGCCCGTTCATGCACTTCTCGCCACCCATTTCCTGCCCGCCGACGTCAGAACCCCACGCTGAATGCCCGGGATTCGCTTCGTCTGGGCCTGCGAGCGGTGCAGCTACTCCCCGAATATCACTGGTTGGCGCCGGGAAGCCAACGCATTCGTGGTTACGGGCATAACTCACGCTCGGCAGCTTCGTGGCTCGGCTCGCAGGGGCTTGAGGCGCATCTCCCCCGAGACCTGTTGCTGTACCAACCCCGTGGAGTATTCTACCGGGGTAGCTCGGGCACAGACCGCAGGGGGGTAGAACATGCCGCGCAGAGAGATTGCAGTCATAGATGCGGGCGTTGACATACAGGAAGAGAAGTTCTGGGACTGGATCGAGCAGCACCGCGACAAGCTGGTTGCCATATCGGAAGACAAGGGCTGCGGGTGCTGTGTGCACATGTGGTACCTGGTGCTCGAGGATGACTGCCCGCCCAACCCGTTCCCGTCGACGGGTGAGTTTAGCGACAGCGACGTGTGTTTCGGGGCCGAGCGTGATGCGCTGCTGGATGAGCATCTCTGAGGCGGAAGAGGCGTTGAGGCGATGAGTCGTTGAGTTGGGGGAGCACTGATCCCTTGTCTTCTCTCAGCTCAACGCCTCAACAACTCAACGACTCAACTGCTCTCTGCGCGCGTACGGCACCGACCCGCGCGGCACCACGTACCCGAGGACCTGGACCAGTCCCCTGGCGCCGGCAGACGGCAGCGGCTGCAGGCAGTGGCTGAACACCGCTCGCATCGCCTCGTTGCCGCCGAAGTTGTAGCTGGTCAGCGAGCACCGTGCCGCTTCTGCGGTGTCGTCGAACCCGATGACTGCCGGCCTGTCTCCCTTCTTCCCGGTCTGCGGCCCCATCTCGAGGCACTCCAGCGCCAGCGCATCTCTCACCCCGACCCAGGGCATGTGAGCGACCTCGCGGGCCATCTGCTGTATGACCGCCTTGTTCTCTTCATGCGTGGCGATGAGCTGTTGCAGTTTGTCGACCTGCTGCTTGAGCAGCCCCCTGATGGACGCGGCACGCTGCGGTGAGGGGAGGTAGTCGGTACGGGCTTCGCGGAACACGCGTTCGGCGACGGTGAACCCGTTCAGCCCGGTGCTGTCGGTGTGATGCTGCGACATGCTTGACCCCGTGTACACATGGACGGCCCCGTCGAGGCCCGCCCCCGCAAACGCTTCCTGAAGGCCTGTGAGGCGGTCGCGGCAGTACCGCGGCTCGAGATCGTGTGCCAGCCACGCTGCTTCCCGGTACCCACGGTCAAGCAGAAACTGGCCCACGTGGCGGCCTGCAGCCACGTTGTCATACTTGACATTGAGACAGGGTGCCCCGGCAACCTTGTGCTCATCCCAGTCGCCGGCCTCGTTGAAAAAGGCGACGGGGAGGGGGTGGCGAGAGAGGATCGACCGCAGCACCACCAGTGGGCCACGGGGCAGGTTCAGAGTGAACACCACACTCCCCATCAGGCGCCCCTGGCGGGCGAGGGTGTCCACCAGCTCCGCGGCCGAATCGTCAAAGGCCAGTTTCGCCCCTGGGTGACGCCTGCACATGCACGAGACAAGTTCGATGTTTTCGGCGGCGCACAGCCGCACCAACTCCTCGACGTTGCGGCGTACCTGTGCCGTAGGCTCCTCCAGGTTGCCGTACCAGTCACCCACGGCACAGAGCAGGAGTGCGTTGGTACGATGCCAGCGCGGCCTGCCGCCCGCGCACCAGTGTCCCCTCTCCTGGTGCACCAGGCCGGCAACGCCGAGCGCCTGCAGGGCCTTGTTCAGTGTGCGGTTGACAACGTTGTACCGTGCGCACAGCTCCTTGCTTCCCGGCAGCCGCTTGCCCCGGGCATAGGTTCCCTTCTGGATATCCTCCAGAACCGCGTCGCGCGTCCTCTGCCACTTGAGCACGCCTGCCGGCACGCGCGGCTCCGGCAGGTCGGCCCCCGCACGCCACATGCCGCTTCCGGGCCGGGTCTGCACCGCGCCCTGCGCCTTGAGTACGGAGACAACCCGGGCCATGACCCCGCGGCTCACCCCGGCTTGTGCTGCCAGTACGCCGAGCGACGGAAGGCGGTTCTCCCGCCGCTCAGCCATGCGGCTGAGGCGTAGCTCCAGGAAGCGTCGGGCACGTTCGGCAGGGCGTGCTGGCACCATGGAAAGGCCTCCTCTGGTCGATCTGGTGTACTGATTAGTTAAAATATGCTGCGCATTCTCGGGGAGTGAGTTGTCAGATCGCAGTACGTTGTAGTCCGAGGGGGCACATGGTACACTGCATCAGGCACACTTCGCGCAAGGGGGATTCCATGAATGCTCGCAACGTAGCCACACTCGTGCTGCTCACGCTGGCCGTGGGCACAACGCACAGTTTCGCACTCGAGGGGCACGTACTGATGGGGACTGCGTTTG
>CAZJJT010000094.1:7737-11605 GCA_964546395.1 uncultured Fibrobacterota bacterium | reverse complement strand
GTTGTCCGCGCTGTGATAGTAGTTTTGCGTACGAATCCACCGGTCGACCATCTCGCTGCGCACCGCGTAGGCAAGCGCCATGTAGCGGTCGTGCATGGTCGCCGTGCTATCATCCTTCGAAAGGAAGTAGCGCAGGTACCGGTGGTAAGCTTCGCGGATAGATTCCATCACCAGCCGCTTCTCTCTGCGCTGCTGTGCGCACCTTCGCCCTGAGTTGCCGACAGTCTTCAGGGTAGACCAAGAACTAGGCCGGACCCCCCACGTATACATCGGGAGCCGATACATTCTGGTGGCAGGCACCGAAAGACGGCGCTGCCAGCATGCTCAGCCGAGTCGACTACCCAAAATAGTACCAGACAGGATGGAAAATCAAAGACTTCGGTACCTGAGAAGTGGCGACAACCTGGAGGAGTTATCGGTTGGCGCTTTCCGGCGGACGACTGCCCATGGAAGCTCAATCCGCACTTGTGGCTCGTCCCTGCGCAGTACACATGGCGGAGAGGAGAGGATTCGAACCTCCGGTAGGGGGTAAACCCTACAACGGTTTAGCAAACCGTCGCCTTCGGCCTCTCGGCCACCTCTCCGCGCTACCTGCAGACTGTCGCGCTGCCAGATGCATCACACCGGCAACGGGGGGAATATACCACAGTGCACGGGAGGCTTCATCCGCTTCGCCAGCCGGGCCCCGGGGGAAACACCGAACCGGTGGTATTTTGGCCGTGCACCGAGGAGGCCCGTGTCCACATCGCTGACAGAGTCAAGCGTGCGGTCGACACTGTTCCACATGGCCTATCCCATGCTTGCCGGCACGGTTGCGATGAACGCCTACAACTTTGTCGACACGTGGTTCGTTTCGAAGCTCGGGACGCTTCCGTTGGCGGCCATGGGCTTGACGTTCCCTGTGATCATGCTGCTGACATTCATTGCCGGCGGGATTGGCACGGGTATCACCGCTCTCACCTCGCATGCGATCGGCCGCAAAGACCGTGGAAGCGCCTCGCGCATCGTCACCCACGGTATCCTCCTGGTCACTTCGTGCTCCCTCGTGCTTTCGGTTGCAGGCTACCTAAGCATGGGCGCGGTGTTCAGGAGAATCGGCGCCGACCCCCAGACTCTTCCGCTGGTGCGCAGCTACATGCGGATATGGTACTTCGGGGCCGTGTTTATGGCGGTGCCCGCCCTGGCAACTGTCCTCGCGCAGGCAGCGTCCGCGTGCTGGCTTCTGCACCTCCTTGCCGCAAAGGACCATCTGCTGGCGCTGCGAACGCCACGCCTCAGCCTGTTCTTCGGCTCCTGCCGGCGGATCATGGGTTTTGCGGTACCGGGCAGCCTCAGCATGGTGCTCATGCCGATATCTTCGACGGTGATAACCGCTCTTGTCAGCACTCACGGCAACACCGCGCTTGCCGCGGTCAGCGCTGCGGGAAGGATGGAGATGCTGGCGTTTGTGATCCCGATGGCGCTGGGCATGTCGCTGATGCCGTTTGTAGGTCAGAACCACGGCGCGGGACACCTTAACCGTATCCGCGCGGCTAAGACTACGCGGCACGCTGTACGTGCGGACCATCTCGTTCGGGTACGGTATGATGGAAGTGCATCGGTACTGCAGCTTCATCCTTACCGGTGTTCACAGGCCCTTCCTCGCGACCGCGCTGAATGCGTTCAGAGTTCTTGTGCTTCTGCTGCCGCTGTCGCTTGTCGGCAACCACGTCGGCGGTGTCCGCGGACTGTTCTTTGGCCGCGCAACAAGCTGGGCAGTGCCTGAGTGTTCGCTGCGGCTCCCCCACTACCGCTGTGCAGCAGAACAGCGCATCTGTGCAGCTCAGTGGAGCACTCCATGTCACACAGACTGCCCGTACTGGCTGTGCTCACGTTGTACGTGGCACTGCACGCCGACTATGACATGAGCTTCCCCACCTGTCTTGGCGGCGGAGCCACCTCGTCCGACTTCCCAACCACTCCGGGCGCCTGTGACCGGACATGCAACACCGGTGGCACACAGGTAGGCAGCGGGGGGGCGAACCCACCCGCCCCCGCGTCTACTTCCCCTTCTTCTTGCCTTTGCCCTTCGCCCATGCCTGGCCCCCAAGCCCCTTCACGGTCTTGCCGTCGCCCACCTCGAACTGGTGCGGACGGGACTTGCGGGGGTCGAAGGGACGGGTGCGGGGGGAGGAGAACCTGGAGTGGAGACGGGACATAGGGTCAGTAGTCAGGGGATCAGGGGGTCAGTAGTCAGGGGGTCAGGGGGTCAGGGGATCCTTCCACCTACACATACAACCGGGATACCGCCATTTACGAAACGCAGGCGGGTGCTGATTGGGAGGCCGAGAAGCGCCTCGGCGCCGCGGGGGATCACGAACGCAAACTCCCAGCCACGGAACTGCTCGCGGAGCCGTGCGCCGAGCGCCGGGTACAGCTCCCGGCTCACCCCCGTGCGTGCGGTGCGCTTGCCATAGGGAAGGTTACCGATGAGCAGGCCGTCGGGACCCAGGCGGCTGTCACGCGTGAGTGTCCGTGCGTCCGCCACCGCGAATGACACGTCCTCCCCCACCCCGGCAGCCTCCGCATTTGCCCGGGCCGCCTCGACTGCTTCCGCCGCGACATCCGAGCCCGCCAGCACACAACCGCTCGCCGGCCGCACTGCAGCCAGTGCCGCACTCCGCAACCGCTCCCACTTCGGCCGGCTGTACCACGGGAGGCTTTCGAACGCACACCGGCGGTCCGCCCCGGGCGGTATCCCCCGAAGCATCCGGGCGGCCTCGATAGGGAACGTGCCGCTGCCGCACACCGGATCCACCAGCGCGCCGTGCGCGGCGAACCCGCACGACATCAGCAGTGCGGCAGCCGTGGTCTCGCGTATTGGTGAGCGAATCGGTGTGGTACGGTAGCCGCGCTTGTGGAGCAGCTCGCCGGAAGTGTCCATGCTCAACGTGCACCGATCCTGGCTGACCCGCACGTGGACACACACGAGCGACTCCGCATCGACCACCACGCTCCGCCCGAGCTTCGCCATGTTCCCCGCGAGCGCTTCGTGAACCGCACTCACCGTCCTGCGTTCGTGCATCAACCGCGAGCGCTTCGCGCTCACCTCATACCGCACCCCTTCCGCCATCCCCACCCAGTGTTCCCACGCAACGCGCTTGGCACGGTTGTGGAGCTCGGGGAACGATGTCGCGCGGAACGAGCCGACACGTACCAGCACGCGCACGGCGGTGCACAGTGACAGGTTTGCGTGGTAGACAAGATCGAGCGGCCCATCACACGCCACGCCGCCCTCCTCGGCCCGTACAGACTCCGCACCCGGCAGATGACGGACTTCCGATTCGAGCCATGGTTCGAACCCCGGCTGGCAGACCGCGAAGAACGAGTGCGTCGCTTTCAGAACGTGACGTTTGAGCCGACGCCGAAGGGCTGCAGGGGTGAGGGCGGTTGGGGATTGGGGACCGGGGATTGTCACGATTACGGGAAGATACTTGCGGCTCCCCGTGCTATTTTCCGCCTCTTGGGAAGTGGACCGTCAGCCAACAGGAGTCGAGCATGCTCACGCACAAACGTTTCCGTGCCCTGGTACCTGTCAGCACTCTCGCCTTCGTACTGAGCATGTCGTGCGACAAGGCAGACACGCAGCCATCCCTCGCGAGCGACACCGACTCGCTCGCGTACGTACTCGGGCTGGGGTACGCGGACTATCTGAAGACGCTGCCCGTTGATGTGGACCTGGCGATTTTGTTCCGCGCAATCGAAGACCGGATGGCGAACCGGGAGCAGCTGATCGCGGGTTCGGACGCCACCCAGGTGCGGATTGCGCTCGGCCAGAAGGTCCAGGAGAAGAAGATGAACGACCTGAGCGCCTGCGACCTCGATGCCG
>CAZJJT010000094.1:0-7727 GCA_964546395.1 uncultured Fibrobacterota bacterium | reverse complement strand
GCGGCAGTCCTGGAGAAAAACCGGTCGAAATCGGCAGTGAGGGAAACCGCCAGCGGACTCCAGTACGAAGTGGTGAAGACGGGTACGGGCCCCAGGCCGACCGCTTCGAGCACTGTCAAGGTGCACTACGTGGGAACACTGCTCGACGGGACCGAGTTCGACAGCTCGCGGCGGCGGGGCGAGCCGATTTCGTTTGGCCTCAGCAATGTGATCAAGGGCTGGACCGAGGGCCTGCAGTTGATGTCTGTCGGGAGCACCTACAAGTTCTATATCCCCGGCAACCTGGCCTACGGCGAGAACGGCTCGCCTCCAAAGATCGGCCCCAACGCAGTGCTGGTGTTCGAAGTGGAGCTGTTGGGAATCGACAAGTAGGAGCCTGCACCACCCCGTCCTACAGCCCCGTCCTACAGCTTGAACAACTTGTCCATCGAACTTGAGACCTCTCCGCTGTCCGGCAGATCGTCGATATTGACCTCTGCCGTATCCTGGGCCCCCTTCTTCTTCGCCTGTTTCTGTTGGGGCGGTGGGGCGGGCTGAGGTTGAGGAGGCGAAGCAGGTTGTGGCTGGGCTCGAGGCTGAGGCTGGGCAGCCGCGCCGCCGTCCTCGGAGCCGGTGAACGCCTTGGCGAACGAGGCAAGCACGGAAGATACCCGTTTCTCCTCCTTCTCCAGCGCGCTCCGCGCCTGCATCTCATCGCTGAGCCGCGATTCCAGCGCTGTCACCTGCATGTTCAGTTCGTGGGTTGCGCTGGCGATCTCGTTCTGGAGTGCCTGGCGGGCCGATGCGAGCGCGCCACTGGCCCCTTTGGTGGCTTCTGCGATCTTCTGGTCGAGCCCGGCCAGTGACTGCACCATGGAGTTCTTGAGCGCAGCCAGCCCCTCGGATGCCGTTTTCTGGGCCTGCTCGACCGCCTTGCGGGTCGACTCACTCGCCGCCTGCATTTCCTGGCGGGCTGTCGCAAGCGCGTTGTCCATCGCCTTGGCTGCCGCGTCCGCCTTCGCGTCCGCCGCCTTCTGCGCCTCGGCGAGTTTGCGGTCCACAGAGGACTCGACAGCGGCGAGAGACTGCCTGAGCGAGTCGATGTCTTTGCCCAGCACTGCCTGCGCAACCGCCGCAAGCGCCTCCATGACACTTTTCTGGTTCGCATCCTGTTCGGCCATACGAAGGGCTCCTTGCTCCTGTGATCGGGGCTGCAACACCCCTAGTATATGATCCCGCAGTCGGGTTGACAAGCCGGAACACCTCTCGATCGAACAGACTGGTTTGCGGTAGGGCCCGCAGTCCGCACGGACCCGCTGGTCCGCCGTCCACGAGCTGAACCGCCGCTACACGCCACCACGCGTGGCGCAGTCAGTATTTTGCTCTCCGGTCACCGAACACCCAACAAGGAGAGCCGCATGCGACGGTTTGCAGTACTTGCCCTTCTCGCCCCTCTGGCCACCGGACTCGCGCTTCTCAGCTGTGCACCGTACAAGCAGCTGCAGCCCAAGCCCGAGCTGATCCCCGCGGAAGGCACCTACATCCCGCTGAGGAAGGGCGACGACGACTTCGAGCTGAAGCAAGACAAGAAGTACTACATCGCGTTCCCGGCCGCAGCCGAAGACAATTTCTACCTGGTGCTGAACGTGCCGGACAAGAAGAAGGTGAAATCGTTCCTGACTGCACAGCTGGTGGAAGAGAAAAAGGCAGGAGCGCCGATAGAGGATCAGGCAGTGTACGCGGACACGCAGTCGGCGTTCCCGATCGGCATCTCGCCCGCCCAGTACTTCTGGGTGATAGAGCATGTCCCCCAGGACATCGTCCTCAGCCTTCGCTACCGCTATGTCCCCCGCTGGCGCTACAAGTTCGAGACCCGGTTCACGGCGCTGAACGAAACCTGCGAGGCCAACGTGGTCGACCGCTCGCTCTACAAGGCGCTCTCGGCCGGCTACGACCTCTCGAGGATGGACTACGCGCTGGCGCTCGACACGGTGGGCAAGCACACGGCGGAACTTGACAAGGTCCTGAAGGAACTCCTCGAGATAGAGAGCCTGTTCCCGCAGAAACTGCTGAATTCCGGCGACCAAGCCTACCAGGCGTACAAGGAGTTCAAGGCGAAGCTCGAAGAGGAGATCCTGTTCCAGAACAACTACCGGCTCACCCTCGATGTGCTCTACAAGGAGCAGCAGACCCGCACCGGCGTGCTTGACTTCGTCGGGCGTGTCGATGACTTCATCGGGTTCTTCGGCCGCAAGGCGGACCTCCCCGAAAACGTCGTGCAGTGCGTGCAGTCGGTACTCAAGGGACGGCTGGAGCAGGTGCCGGCGTACTACGACCAGAAACTCCAGACCAAGGACAACGGGGCGCCGCTGGAAGAAGACTACTATCGGTTCCCGTCCTACGCCAAACTCGACAAGCTCCACGAGGCCGCGGGACTCCGCATGGCGCCGGACCTTGCCCAGCAGTTCCGCTTCGTGCTCGCCTACCAGGCGGGCGCGGAAGGGTTCGAGGCGCTGCGGGACTCGATGAAGACGCTGGTGGAGGCAATCAAGAGCTCCCCGCCGCTCCCCACCGACAAGTTCTTCGGGCAGGTCGTGTCGCGGATCGCCGCGCTCGAGCCGAAGGTGCCGGCACAACTCGACCAGTCGCACGGCAAGTACCTCAGTCTGACCTGCTCGCAGAAACTCAATGCGGCCCTGGCCGAACTCGCCTCCCGCCTTCCACAGCGCATCGCCGACTACCGCCTTGCCCAGGCAGTGGTGCCGCAGCTCAACGTGCTCCGGGCGCAGAGGGACTACAGCGGGATGCTCGGCATGCTGAAAGCAAACGCGCAACTGGGGTTCCTCACCGATCTGTACCGTCCCCTCGATACCATGCTTATCAACGAGCAGCGGCGCAAGATTCGTGACGCGCTCCAGGGGGCATCGTGGTGGCAGGCCGAGGACAACCTCCGGAAACTGCACGCCGAACAGAATTTCATCGCCGCGGCTTCGCTGCCCCAGAAAGCGGCGGCGGTACACGAGATGGAGGACAGTCTCTATATCCGCGTGGAGCGGGTGACCCGGGCGCGGGTGATGAAGTTTCTGGATGAGCATGTGAGCCAGCTCACCGATATCGATTCGCTGTACGCCGATTCGGCGTTCTACCCGGTACACGAGGTCACGTTCAGCTCGGGTGGCCGCACGCAGCTCTACGAGCGCAAGGAGCAGCTCGTGGCCGACCTGGCGAAGATGAAAGAGAACGAGTTCCCGTTGCGCGCGGTGAAACTGATGTACGACGAGTTCATCAAGAACCCGATCGACAGCGGCGTGTACCGCGCACGGGCGATTGTGGCGCACGGGAAACACTACACGGGCGAGGACAAAGAGACGAAGATCCGGATCGCCGAGTGCGACCCGACCCTGGCGAAGTGGATTACGAAGCCCAAGCAGTACCGCCGTGTGTTCGGCCTGCCGGTTACCGACAACGAGGACAAGGGACGAAACAACACGTACATGGTGCGGTTCAATATCCGGGTCAAGACCGAAGCGATGTTCCCGGTGTACGACGTGAATATCAAGCTGCCGAAGTGGTTGGCGGAGAACGCGGGCTCGGAGCAGTGGTACGACAAGATCAAGCTGAACCGCAAGGAGATGAAGAATGAGGGGCGGTTCACGATCAGCGCGCCCACCGCGGCAAACGACTATGAGTGCCAGATGACACCGGTGCAGATGGACAAGGATGGAAACAACATCCTTGAGATCACGTTTACCCGGCCGCTGTTCGGGGTGGTACCGATAAGCGTGATGGTACAGAAGCCGATAATCAAGAAGAACTAGGAGTCATGGGGTCGGGGGGATCGGCGGAAGAGGCGAATCGGTCTCCCCCCTGTTCCCCTGACTGCTGACACACTGAGTGCCGGACACACAGCATCCACGTGCAAGAAAGGACGGGCAGATGAAAGCGTTTTTCAGGATCCTGCTGGTGCTGATTATTCTGGGTGGCCTGGGTGCGGGATACTATTTCTTCACCCGCAAAGACCTGAGCGGACGGATCGTGATGCCGTACATCGCGCACCAGAAACCACGGGTGGACCCGCACGTACCCAACTCGGTGCCAATAGCGGACAAACTCGACGAGGTGCTGTTTGACGGGCTGTTCAACGTGTCGGCGAGCCCCAGCGGCGTGGTATACGAGGACGGTCTCGGCGAATACATCGGCATTGACAAGCGCAACATGGTCACGATACGGCTCAAGCCCGGCCGCAAGTGGCACGCTTCCTGGTCAGCCTCCATGCCCGAGGACAAGCTTGACCAGCTGAGCGTAACCCCGAAGCAGGACGTGCTGTTCGCCGCCCGCGATCTTCAGTTCACGCTCAGCCGTATCCAGAAACTCGGCAGCATGTCGCCCGACCATATCCTGGTGGGCCAGGCCGTCCCGGACTTCTCGTTCACCGGCCCCGACCAGAACGGCGATATCGCGTTCCGTTTCATGGGCGACCGGATCTGGACCGAACCCGATATCAAGGAGATCCTGTCATTCAAGGTGCTCCCCTACGGCTCAGAGATGGCGGCGCCGAGCTACCTGAACGGCACAGGTCCGTACATGGCCGTGGGGACGTTCGAAGACCAGCTGTTCTTCCACAAGTCGCCGGATGGTGCCGCGCAGGTCCCGAACATCATCCTTCGCCCGTTCATCGACAACAGCACCTACGCCACCGAGCTGCGCAACTCCAATATCAACACGCTGCTGAGCACCCCGTTCGGCGCAGTCTCCCCTATCCTGCGTGACACGGCGACCTATTTCCACAAGTCGAGTATCGCCACGACATTCTTCGCGCTATTCTACAACTGCAGCAGACTCGACCGCACGCAGCGACAGGCACTCCGGGCGCTGGTTGACAGCCGCACGGTGATGAACCGCTTCTTCAAGGTGAGCACGCAGCAGCAGCGGCATATTGCGAACTACCGTGGGGAAGGCGACAATTACGAGGAGCACCTGAACTTCAGCGTGTTCCCCTCGACATCGTACTACGTGGAGGAGCAACTGGTGGTGCAGCCTCAGCCCCTTGGCGCCGCTGACCTCTCGGTGCTTCCCGACACGGTCCGTATCCAGACCTGCCTCAACTACGGGTACCGTGAGGAGCTTGCCGAGCTGGTCGAGATACTCAATGACCCGTCGCTCTCCCAAGGCAAACTGAGAGCGATTTCTGTCTCCAACGAGGAGATCGCGCAGGGGGCCTACGACGCGGTGCTGGTGCCGGTTACGGGCTACCGTAGCAATTTCCTGTTCGACCTGTACAACGTGTTCCTGCGCGAGCCCGACTTCGCGTCGTACCGTATCAACCTGAAGACGACGGTGGATCGGAAGGGCAAGACGACCATCGACCCGTCATCGTTCACCGCCAACAAGAACTTCTTCCGCATCGACCTCGCTGCGGCCTCGGAGGATCAGGAAGCCCTCTCCAAACTTCTCGAGTACACGTACCTGTTCATGAGTTCGCGTGAGATTGGCGACAAGCAGCAGGTCTCGCAGTTCATCGACCAGATCGAGCAGGAGCTGTTCCTGGGCGGCTGGTTGTTCTCGCTTCCTTCTCTGGCTTATTTCGACCGCATGTTCGAGTCGAACAGCATCGACATGTACGGGACCGCGTCACAGCTCTCGACAATCGAGAAGTGGCGTGAAGGAGTGGTTGAGGGCTGGCGGAAGTACCTGCGCCGTCCGTTCTGATGCCGTCCGCCTGCAGAAGTGTCAGAGCTGGTGGGGGGGGGAGGCCGCCGAAGGCAGCCATCCCCCCTGGGGTCGAGCCGACGTCTCGACCCACACCCCCCTCTGCAGGGCCGTCGCCGATGCGCGCGGCTGTGCCGCGCGCGGGTCTCCGCCCCCGCAACGCCCCACATCGTACAACCGCTCCATCGTACCTGTTCGCCGCGCGACTCATGTTGCTGTTCTGGCTCGCGCTGGTTGTCTGCCCGGACGCGGCAACGGAAGCGAAGCGCTGCGACTATCTGCTCCTTCAGGCGATTGCCCCCTTCACTGTGCTGAGCAGGTACGAACAGCCACTCACCGCCGAGGAGCGCGCAGAGTGGCTTCCCGGCGCACCCCTTCGCATCGACGAGAACAAGACGACGCTTGGGGATGGGCTTACGCCGGCGCTCCAGGGCTCGTACCGGGGGCGGACCTGGTATCTGCAGCGTGACGACACGGGCAGGCTTCTGGGCGACCAGCCTGCGAAGCGGACCGTGCTCAACAACTGCACCGAACTGGCGGACACCGTTGTCGTCGGCCCCGCGCGTAGCGTGCTGTTCTCGACACGTCCGAACGGCAGCGGCGGCACGTACCTGCCGTCGGGCGAACGTTTGTACCGGGTGTTCCGCAAGGGCACGAAATCCTACTGCCTGCGGCTGGGGGGCACGCCCGCGTACGGGTGGTGCTCCGGGCCCGGGCTGGAAGCAACTGCCGGAGCGCGAACGCATGCAGCGGACACCGGTCTGAGCGCGGGTGTGCTCGAGGCCGTTGGCGAGCGGATCAGCAGGGCCAACGCCGACTACCAGGTGTTCTTCGGGCATTTCAGCCATCGGACCGGCAACCGCAAGTCCCCTCCGTTGTGGACACGCTCAGGCACGGGAGCGGCCACGCGGTGGTCGCTGAGCGCACCGTACAACCGCACGGGGCAACTGGATAACAGCACAGACGTCCTTGTGCGGGACCTGCAGAGCCTGCTTGCCGGCCAGGGCTACCTCGCGCGCTACCGTGACGGTGCGATCGGGCTGGAGCCCCAGCCGGCGGGGGACCGATGAGAGGGCGTGTGCTGGAGCATCTCATCGGGACCGTGTGTGTCACTGCGGTCCTCCTGGGGGCGCTGGCGTGGTTCCGTGCCGAGCAGCAGCATACGCGCGAGACCGCGGAGTCACGGTTCGCGTCACTCGGCGATCTCACGTTCCTCGATACCGGAGACCCGTTCCACCGGGCGCTGCTTGCCGATGCCGCGGCGGTGTTCTACCCGGGACAGAAGCAGCACACCGACTCGCTTGTGGCAGCGCTCATCGACTACCGCGAGAAACGGTTCCAGCGCGCACTGCAGTCGAGCCACCTCAACGAGTCGCTGAGCCTGTCGCGCCTGGGTGGCCTGGTCGTGATGTACCTGAAATTCGTGGCGGTGTACGTGGTGGTGATGCTGCTCACCTACTACGGGGTGCAGACCATGGGCGTGTGGCGGTTCTGCCGTAACCGTGCCGCCGCGCAGCACCCGGGCGGCGGCGCCCAGGCATTCCTCCGGACCCTCCCCCGGAACGCGGCCCTGCTCGCCTGTTCGTTTGTGCTGTTCTCGCCCGCCTACGTGGTAGCCTACGCGATACGCACCGAAATCAACACCGACACCGTGTTCTTCATGGCCCTTCTTGGGGTGAGCACCAACGGCTTGTTGATGGTGTACGCGTACAAGTTCCACGCGTTCCTGGTAGCCGAAAGCCGCAAGGGCTATGTCGAGACCGCCCTCGTGAAGGGCCTGCATCGCTCGTACGGCCGGCGCAGTGCTGACGGAGTGCCGTACCGGTGGCTGCTGCGCGTGCGGAAACGGTTTGACGGGCACGTGCTGGGGCATATCTTCGCCAACGCCCGGAAACAGTACCTCTCGACAGTCAAGGAGCAAGCCTCGTTCCTGATTACCGGGCTGATCATCATCGAGATGGCGCTCAATATCCACGGGCACTTGAGCTACGAGATGCTGCGGCAGATGCTGTACCGCAACTACGATATCGTCGTGGTGA
>CAZJJT010000093.1:0-11689 GCA_964546395.1 uncultured Fibrobacterota bacterium | reverse complement strand
CCGGGCGAGCTTACCGCCGAAGAGAAGGAGCGGTACGGCACGCACCTGTTCCCCGAGGGCGAGGACGGGCCGGTGGACGAGTTCTTCACGGCCGACTACCTTGCCGCCAACGGCTTCCGCGTGGTCACCTGCCCGTCATCAAGCCACTACGGCGACAACTGCTTCTCCCCCCGCCACGAGCTTCACACGGCCAACGTGTTCGACTCATTCATGAAAGGTACCAACCGCCACCTTCACGGCTCGGTACTTACCTCGTGGTCGGTACATCTCTTCCCGTGGGAACTTCAGCAAGCCTACATCGCGATTCCCCAGTACTTGCGGGGTAACCCCCACGGTACGATCGAGGGGTTCCTCGAGCGCTTCGAGCGCGAGCGGTTCGGGGCGGAACTGCCCGATTTCTGGGGGATGTGCACGGCGCTGTCGGGTTCGTGCCTCTTCACCAACACATCCACGCTCGGCCACAACAAGACCTGTCCGGCAGTCCCGGCCGATCACGTGCAGCGCACGCTGCGGGCGCTCGCCGACAAGGGGCAGTTGGAGGAGCAGATCGATCGGGCGCGGCAGCGGCGCGACGAGTACGACCGGGGAGTGGCACTCGCGCGGACACTCGAGAGCAAGGCGTTGCGCGGGCACGACCTGCTCAGAGTCTGGAAACTGGCCGGCCGCAACCTGGTCTGCCGCGCCGACACCTCTCTGTTCCTGCTCCGTCACCACGACACGGTGATGGCCGGGGATGCGCTCGAGGGGCAGGATGCGCAGCAGGCACGAATCCTCCTGGGCAGGATGCGCGGGCTTCGCCGCGAGACCGACGAGCTGTACGACACCATGATCCGGCCGTCCCGCAAGCGCCTGATGGTCGGGTACCTGTTTGACTCGGTCGAACGCGCGGTGGCAAGTCTTTCCGGTGAATCCGCATAGGAAGCTGTGTGCGGGCGGCCCGGTGCAAATTCCATAGTATCTTTGTTCGTCTGGGGCGCGCCTCTATCGTTGGGACCCGAATCTCGGGTGCCGCCGACGGGGGAAAGGTGCGCCCGGGACACATACGATGCAGTTCATTGATCTGAAATCCCAGTACTCCCGCATCCGCGCATCGCTCCAGGTGCGCCTCGAGCAGGTACTGCAGTCAGGCCAGTTCGTAAACGGTGACGAAGTTGCGGAACTCGAGCGGAAACTCGCAACCATGGGCGGAGCGACTGAGTGCGTGTGCTGCGGCAGCGGGACCGACGCGCTCCTGATGACGCTGATGGCGCTGGGGGTGAAAGCCGGCGACACCGTGGCATCGCCCGCGTTCACGTTCCCGGCGGCGGCCGAGATGACACTGCTGCTGGGGGCTGTCCCGGTGCTGGTGGATATCGATCCGCGGACGTACGCGATGGATGCCGGGGCGCTCAGGGATGCTCTCGCGGCACTGGATACACCCCCCGCCGCCATCGTGGCCGTCGACCTGTACGGCTGCGCTGCCGACTACGAGGCGCTCGACACGGTTGCGCGCGAGTACGGCGTGCCGCTGATTGCCGATGCCGCGCAGAGTTTCGGCGGCAGCCGGGGCGGCAGGCCAATCGGTTCGCTCGCTGCGGTTACCACCACGAGTTTCTATCCGGCCAAACCGCTGGGCTCGTACGGTGAAGGCGGGGCGGTGTTGTGTACCGATCCGGCCATGGCCGCGGTGCTGCGCTCGATTCGCGAGCACGGCATGGGCGCCGAGCGCTACGCGCACGTGCGCGTGGGGCTCAACGGCAGGATGCACCGGATGCAGGCCGCGGTACTGCTGGCCAAGCTCGAAATATTCGCCGACGAAATCGAGAAACGCGGCGCGGTGGCCGACGCCTACACGAACGGGCTGCGCGACATTGTGCAGACCCCGGAGCTCCCCGACGGCAGCACCAGCGTGTGGGCGCAGTACACGATCCAGGTTGACAACCGCGACCAGGTGGCGGCACGACTCAAGGAGCACGGCATTCCCACGGCAATCCACTACCCTCGCCCGCTGCACGCGCAGCCCGCGTTCCGTGCTGCCGTGGTCCCTCCCGGCGGTCTGGCCAACGCCGAGCGCGCCTCGCAACGCGTACTCAGCCTTCCCATGCATCCGTACCTGAGCGAAGGCGATGTGGTGAGCGTGGTGAATGCCGTGTGTGAAGCTGTCCAGTAGGGACACGACTGGTCGTGCGATACCGGTACCCGATGATCCGTCGCATCTGAACACATCCAGGAAGGAACCATGAACCCATCCGCAAAGATCTACGTCGCCGGGCACAACGGCCTGGTCGGCTCGGCAATCGTGCGTCAGCTCAAGACGAATGGCTACCAGAACATCGTCGGCAGAGACCACACGGAGTTGGACCTCACCCGGCAGGAGCAGGTTGAGCGGTTCTTTGCCGAGGAAAAACCCGAGTACGTGTTCCTGGCCGCGGCGAAGGTCGGCGGAATCCACGCCAACAGCACCTACCCTGCCGAGTTCGCCTACTCCAACTTCCAGATCCAGTGCAATGTCGTGCACTCCGCCTATCTCAACAAGGTGAAGAAACTGTGCTTCCTGGGCAGCTCGTGTATCTACCCCAAGTATGCGCTGCAGCCCATGCGTGAGGATTTCCTGCTCACCGGCGAACTGGAACCCACCAACCGCTCCTACGCGATCGCCAAGATCGGCGGCATTATCATGTGCCAGAGCTACAACCAGCAGTACGGCACCAACTACATCGCGGTGATGCCGACGAACCTGTACGGGCCGGGCGACAACTACCACCCGCTCAACTCCCACGTGCTTCCCGCGCTGGTCCGGCGGTTCCATGAAGCGAAAGTGAACAAGGCCCCCTCGGTGACTATCTGGGGCACGGGCAACCCGCGCCGCGAGTTCCTGTACTGCGACGACCTGGCGGACGCGTGCATTCACCTGATGAAGAACTACTCGGGCAGCGAGATAGTCAATATCGGCTCGGGCATCGAAGTGACAATCAAGGAGCTGGCCCAGACAGTCAAGCTGGCGGTCGGCTACGAGGGCAAGATCGTGTTTGACCCGACCCAGCCTGACGGGACCCCGCGCAAGCTGCTCGACTGCTCGCGCATCCATGGCCTCGGCTGGAACCACCGGTTCGAACTCCCCGAGGGAATCGCGCTCGCCTACCAGGATTTCCTGGCGAGACTGAAGAAGGGTGAGATTGAGTGAAAAGGGGGGGATTGAGAACCCAGAATCCAGAAGCGAGAATGTCCCATTCTCAGTGCTCACTCCTGGCTCCTCGGTACCCGTAGCGCCAACGACTATGCACGACTACCTTACACTCAGAGCGCCCACTCGAAGAGAGATCAGCCTCTGCGCCCTTGTTGCCGTCTCTATCCTCGCCCTCGTGCTCAAGTACCGCGTGATGGGCAACTGGCTGGAGGTGATCGACCCCGAACCCGCGCACATCGACGTCATCTTCACGTTTGGCGGCGAGAACGCCCGCGACCGCTTCTCGCTCGAACTCGCCCGCGCGCACCCCGAAGCCGTCTGGATACTCAGCACCTACAACGCCAGGGAGCGTATCCGCACGCTGGACCTCTACGATATCGACTCGGCACGCCTGGTGGTCGTGGATACGCTGAAGAACACCTGGGAAGAGGTGAAGTTCCTGAGGGAATGGTTGCGGCAGAAAGAGGGTGTCGATAGCCCGCGCACCGTGGCCCTTGTGTCGGGTCCGTACCACATGCGACGGATCAAGATCGCGGCTGTCCGGCTGCTCAACCACGTGCCGTGCCGCCTGTCGTTCGTCCCTACGCCCATGAAAGCCTACAACCACTCGCCCGCCGCCTACCGCACCTGGTGGCGCGACAGGACACTCCGCCCGCTCGTGCGGCTCGAATGTGTCAAGACGCTCTACTACCTGGTGCGCATGTAGGCATGTGGGATTCTGAAAACGCAGACCCCCAACAGCCGCTACGCTCAGTGCCTTCAGCCCGTATCGGAGTCCACCACGTGAGCAGCACGCCACGGAACCGTTCGCATGCACTCAGAGCACTGGCTTTGCTGGTCCTCGCCACGGCAACGCACACGGCAGCCCAGGGCAAGGCGGTATCGACGCAGGGATCCCCCTCCCTCGTCGGCTACGTCCAGGATGAGTGCGTGGTGGTGTTCAAAGAGGCCGCCGGCGATATCCTCGCCGCGCCCGCCGCCACGGGCCGTGTCGTCACCGGCAACGCGGCGCTCGACGATATCGCGCGCCGCTTCGCGCTCCGCGCCCTGCGCCGCCAGTTCCCCCGCCACGCCACCGCGCCACGCGCCCGACCCCTCGCCCGCCACTACAAGGTGCGTTTCGCTCCCGGAAGGCTCGATGCGGTCGTGGACGCGCTGCGGCAGAACCCCCTGGTCGAACGGGTCGAACGTATCGGCATTCACCGCGAGTACGCCCTGCCCAACGATGTCTTCTTCGATCGGCAGTGGCACCTCGAACAGGCCGCCGACCACGATATCGACGGGCCCGAAGCCTGGGCGATAGAGAGCGGCTCCGAGAGCGTCATCCTCGCCATCCTCGACACCGGTGTCAAGTACTACCACCGCGACCTCGGCGGCAGCCGCACCTCGCTCGCCGACCCCGCCGCCGCACTCGGCAATATGTGGATCAACCTCGCCGAGAAAAACGGCACGCCGGGTGTCGACGACGACGGGAACGGGTATGTCGACGACTGGATCGGATGGGATTTCGTGGATGGCGGTTCGAATGTGTGGCCGGGTGAAGACGGCGACGGGCCCGACAACGACCCCGCCGATTTCCGCGGCCACGGCACCCACTGCGCCGGTATCGCATCCGCCATGAACAACAACGGCTACGGCGTGGGCGCCGCCGCCGGCGGGTGGCACGACGGCCGCCAGACTCCGTACGGCAACGGCGTGAAGATCATGGCCTGCCGTATCGGCTGGGCCTCCTACGAAATGGGCGGCTACATGACCGGCCTCATGCGTATGGACTACGCCGCGGAAGCGTTCGACTATGCCGCAGCCAACGGCGCCACTATCGCCTCGTGCAGCTGGGGCTCCTCCAACACCGGCGGGCTTGACGATGCGGTCGATGCGTTTGTCGCGCAAGGCGGCATGGTGTTCGTGGCCGCGGGCAACGACGGCACCACGGGGCAGGACTACCTCAACTCGCGCACCGATGTGATCAGTGTGGCCGCCACCGATACCAACGACTGCCTCGCCGACTTCTCCAACCGCGGCACATGGGTCGATATCTCAGCACCCGGCACCGGCATATTCAGCACCTATCAGTTCGGTGATGACCCCACGCCCGACTACATGAACGGACTCAACGGCACCTCTATGGCCTGCCCGCTTGCCGCCGGCTGCGCCGCCGCGGTCTGGTCACGCCACCCCGGCTGGACCGACACACAGGTACGCGACCGTCTCTATGCCACCGCCGACAATATCGAAGGGCTCGCGTGCAACGCCGCGTACGCGGGCGAGCTCGGCGCCGGGCGGGTCAACCTGTACGCGGCACTCAACGACGGCGGGGCTGCGCGGCCACGCGCCGCGTTCGGTCTCGACACCACGCATGGCTGCGGATCACTCACCGTGCAGTTTTCCGATATGTCAACCGGAACGGCGAGTGCGTGGGCGTGGGATTTCGGCGATCTCGGTACCAGCACCGCGCAGAACCCTTCCCACACCTACGCCGCGCCCGGCGTCTATACCGTCTCGCAGACAGTGTCCGGCCCCGGCGGGTCCGACACCCATCGCGAGATCAATCGCGTCCGCGTCGGCAGTACCCCCGCGCCCGCATTCTCGGCGAGTGTCACCAGCGGGGCTGCACCCCTGACTGTCGCGTTCACCGACGCCACCACGGGGAACCCGCTCTCCTGGTCGTGGGACTTCGGCGACGGCTTGGGGACATCGCGCCTGCAGAACCCCACGCGCGTGTTCATCACTCCCGGCACGTACACCGTCGCACTTACGGTCGCCAACGACTGCGACACGCTCACCCGCACCGAGACCGCGTATATCACGGTGAGCGCCGGCCTCGGCACCACCGTCGCACTCGCCGAAAGCGAGAGCAGCCCCTACGGCGGTGTCTCGAGCGGCGACTACACCAGCACGCAGGTAAGCGACGACGCGTACGAGACACTCCGCGAAGGGCTGTACAGCGGCAACCGCTACTCGCTTCTCGACCATCGCTGGACATTCACGGTCACGCCCAACACGCGCACCGTGCTGTACCTCGAAGGCTCGCGGCAGGACAACGCCTGGGATGACTTCGACGTCGCCTACTCCACCGACGGCGGGGCGACATTCACCTACCTGTTCACCATCGCCAGCGCCGCCGAGTCGCTCTACACGGTCACCCTCCCTGAGTCGCCCTCCGGCAGCGTCATCCTGCGCGCCTGGGACACCGACGAAACGTTCAACGAGATCTCGCGCACCTACCTGTACATCGACTACCTAGCGCTGGTGAGTGAAGCGCAGTGCGACGCGCCCTGGGCCGAGTTCATCGCCGACACCACGGTCGGCTACGTGCCGCTTACCGTCTCCTTCAGCGACCTCTCCATCGGCCATGTCGACAGCTGGGTGTGGTCGTTCGGTGACGGGGACAGCAGTACCACGCAGCACCCGGTCCACGTGTACGACTCGGTGGGCGTGTACCGCGTGTCGCTGGATGTGTCCGGGGACGGCGGGACGCACAACAAGGCCACCACCGGCTATATCCACGTACGCAACACGCCGCCCGTGGCAATCGACGATGCGCGCGCGGGCACCGAGGATGTCGTCCTTGACGATACCGGCTGCACCGGCGGCCTGTGCGGCGTGCTGGTGAACGATCTCGACCCCGATGCGGACGATCTCGAAGCGCTGCTCGGCACCGATGTCACGCACGGCATGCTGCAGTTCCAGCTCAGCGGGAAGTTTCTCTACCTTCCCGACCCCGACTGGAACGGCACCGACCTGTTCACCTACCGGATCGCCGACGGGACCGACACGAGCGACTACGCCACGGTCACACTCACCATTGCGCCGGTGGATGACCCGCCGGTGGCGGCCGATGATGCGTATAGTACCGACGAAGATGTCACGCTGGTGGTGAGCGCTCCCGGCGTGCTGGCCAACGACGCCGATATCGACACCGACCCGGCCGATCTGAGCGTCAAGCTCGACACCGATGTACCCGTGGGAACACTGACCCTCAACAGCGACGGGAGTTTCAGCTACGAGCCGCCGGCCGAGGGAAGCGGGGTTGTGCAGTTCGGCTACCTGGTACACGACCAGACCGGCCCGGGTACTGTCGGCGTGGTAACACTCACGGTCAACACGATTGAAGACCCGCTGAGCGTGGCGATTGTCGGCGGCGACACGCTCTTTGTCACACCGGGAACGCCGGTGGTCGCGGACGCGTCCGACCCCGACGGCCCCCCGGTGGACCATGTCGAGTTCTACGCCGGCACAACCCTGCTTGCGACTACCGGCGGGCCGCCGTACGAACTCGACTGGCGCGCGGCCGGCCCGGGGGTGCATACGCTCACCGCGCTCGCGGTCGCCACCAACGGCGATACCGTACGCTCCGCCCCGGTGACACTCGTACGCCCGTGGCGGATCATGCCGCTCGGCAACTCGATCACCGAAGCGCAGAGCGGGACCGACGGTGACGCGAGCTACCGCTGCTGGCTCTGGAACCTTCTGCACACCGACAACCTCCTGTTTGACTTTGTCGGCAGCCGCACCGGCGTGTGGGGCGGCGGCTCCCTCGAGATCGAGGCCGAGTCCGACTGCCCGTACGCGGCGTTCGATGAAGAGCACGAGGGGCACTACGGGTGGCGCACCGACAACATCCTCTACGCGCCACGGTACGGCGGGCTGACGCTCAGCGACTGGATGGAGTCGTACGACCCCGACATCGTCTTGATGCACCTGGGCACTAACGACATGTTCCAGCGCAACAGTGTCGCCGGGAGTCTCGATGAGCTGTCGGCGGCTATCGACACGATTCGCGCGCACCAGCCCTACGCGCTGATCTGCATCGCCAAACTCATCGGCACCACGCGGTTCAACACCGGCGACAGCCAGTACGACAGCATCTATGTCAACCAGCTCAACGCGCTGATCCCGGGCCTCGCCGAAGCCAGGACCACCGTGCAGTCACCCGTCGTGCTCGTCGACCACTACTCCGATTTCGACGAGGTGACGCAGCTCTACGACGGCACGCACCCCAACGAGTCGGGCGAGAACACGATCGCGCTCGCGTGGTACAAGCACCTCTCCCCCGTGCTGAGCGCACACACGGTGCTGCCCGTGTCTCTCACCGGCCGCAACCGCACCGTGTTCGAGCGTGAGGCGGTGAGCGTGGACGGCTCGCTGAGCTATGACCCGCTGGAGATGACCGAGTCGTACGCGTGGAGTGTCATTGACGGGCTCGCGGTCAGCCTGAGCGGTGCGGCCACCAGCACGGTGTCGTTTGCCGCGCCCGAACTGCTCGCCCCCGACAGCGTGGTCCTCGTGCTCGCGGTGACTGCGGGCAGCCGCACCGGCCGCGACACCGTGACCGTGTATATCGACGCGGCGGATGACCCGCCGTCTGCGGCGGACGATGCGATCGCGATCACCGAGGATTTCGGGGCAAGTGTGGCGGCGCCCGGGGTGCTGGGGAACGATTCCGATCCCGACACCGATCCTGCCGACCTGACGGCCCAGCTGGTGAGTGGTGTCAGCCATGGGATACTCACGCTCCACGGTGACGGGTCGTTCGAGTACGATCCCGATCCCGACTTTGCCGGCGTTGACCAGTTCTCCTACCGCGTGGTCGACCTCGGCGGCGGCAGCGACACTGCAGCCGTGGACATCAGCGTGAGTGCGGTCAACGATCCGCCGCTGATCACCACCATGGCGCCTGCCGCGGCAACCGAACTCACGCAGTGGGTGTACGATGCCGACGCGGGGGACGTGGAAAGCGGCACGCTCACATGGAACCTGTCGGGTGCGCCCGCGGGCATGGGTGTCGACCCGGCCACAGGGGTGGTCACCTGGACTCCCGCGGTGGGAACAACCACCAGCGGTACGGTGACACTCACGGTGTGCGACGACGGCACGCCGGTGGAGTGCGACCAGGAGATGTTCACGGTGCTTGTCTCGCCGCTCAACAGCGGTATTGTCGTGCGCGGCGCCGACCCGGCTGCCCGGGTGTTCCTGCACGCGACCAACGGCTGGAAAGGCACTCTCCAGTTCGCCGGCAACGGCAGTATCACGCTGCTTCCCGGACACTACCGTCTCGCGGCAACCCAGTCGGGCATGCGGCCCGAGCGGCTGAGCAGTGTGGTCAGCGCCGGCGAGTGGGACACGCTTACCCTCGAGCTTCGCCCGACAGTCCCTGTGATGTTCGACATGGTGGCGGCGGTGCGCGACGAGGCCGCGGCGCCGATTACCGCCGGCGGACCGGGCGCCGCGGCGCTGGAGGATATCGACAGCGACGGTGACGAGGACCTCGCGGTGGTGAGCGCGGCGGGAGACCTCTACGAGTATCGCGACGACGGCAGCGGTCTCGCGCTTCACACTTCCGGCTCACTCGGCCTGCAGCCGTCCGAGGAAGCCCGGGGGCTGCGGGTGTGCGATCGGGACGGTGACGGGGCGGTGGAGTACCTTGTAGCGCTGAACACGGGAGCGGTGGTCTCGTACGCGGTGGCGACACTCGACTCTTCACTGGTCTACACCGCCGAGGCCGGGCTGTCGGGGGTGGAGTTGACCGATGTCAACGGCGATGATGAACCCGACCTGCTGCTCGGCTACGGTGACGGCAGCGTGGACCTGGCGCTGTCGGATGGCGCCGGGGGGTGGCTCGCGGCACAGACACTTGCCGACCCGGATGCCGTGCCGCTCTCGGTTGGCACGATGGGGTCGGTGGTGAGCATGGCGCTGAACAGAGACTCGCTGGGCGATCTGGTGGCGGGAGGCGGGTCCGGAGCGGTCGAGACGTTCACGCGCGATACGAACGGTGCCTACGTGCCGGGCGGCAGCGCCAACGCGGGCGGCTCACCACTGGGTCTTGCCGGCGGCGCGGTGCTGGACCTGTGCTACGGCGCTCCCGGCCAGCTTCCCTCGCTGGTGCTCACGGATGGCGGCGGGGGGGTGTATACCTGCGCGGGACGGCTGGTGGGGGATGTGGACCACGACGGGCACGTGGGGTTCACCGACTACATGGCGTTTGTCAACACGTGGAACACCACCGAGGGTGATGCGTCCTACACGCCCGCGGCCAACACGATACTCAGCCCTGTCGGCCCGCAGCGCATCGATTTCTTCGACTACCTGATGTTCGTCAACGTGTGGAACCTGGGGCTGTAGGCAAGGGGAGATACTCTGCGGGGGTGCTTCGCTTCACCAAGTGCCACTGACAACTGAACGAATTATATTAAATTCATTCATCACAATGAACGAATTATCCATAACGTGACCACTTACATACCACAGTACTGCCTTGGGGCGCTCTCCAGGCTCGTTGAGCCCGGGAAAGTGGTACTGGTGTGCGGTCCGCGCCGGGTGGGGAAGACAACCCTGGTGCAGCATTTCGTGGAGGGGTGCGGCGAGCGGGTGTTGATGGCGGCGGGGGACGATGCGGTGGTGCGCGAGTTTCTTGAGAGCCAGTCCATCGACCGCATCCGTGATTTTGTCGGACAGCACACACTGGTGGTGATTGATGAAGCGCAGTACGCCCGCCAGGTCGGCCGTGCGCTCAAGATTATCGTGGACCACCTGCCTCACGTGAAAGTGATTGCCACGGGCTCATCCTCCATGGATCTGGCCAACGACACGGGAGAGCCGCTTACGGGCCGGAAGCACACCGTGCTGTTGTTTCCGCTCGCACAGCTGGAGATTGGCGCGACCGAGAGTGCCGTATCCACCCGCGCAAACCTCGAGACACGGCTCGTGTATGGCTCGTACCCCGAAGTGGTCACGATGGCGGACAATGCGCGCCGCGAGGAGTACCTGGTCGAGCTGACCCGCGCGTACCTGTTTCGCGATATCCTCACCCTCGAGGGTATCCGCAACGCCGACAAGCTCGAGCGGCTTCTGCAGCTGCTCGCGTTCCAGATTGGCGGCGAGGTCTCGATCAGTGAGCTGGGCAGTCAGCTGGGCCTCAGCCGCAACACGGCCGAGCGCTACCTCGACCTGCTCGAGAAGTCATACGTGGTCCTGCGCCGCCGCGGGTTCAGCCGCAACCTGCGCAAGGAGATCACTAAGAGTTCGCGCTATTACTTTGTCGACACCGGTATCCGCAACGCGCTGATCCGCAACTTCAACCCGCTCTCGCTGCGTGATGACACGGGGGCGCTCTGGGAGAACTACGTGGTGATGGAGCGCGCGAAACGCCTGGCGTACCTGGGCCCGTCAACACAATCATACTTCTGGCGCACGCACGACCGGCTCGAACTCGATATCGTCGAATCATCCGGCGGCACACTCTGCGCCTGGGAGGTCAAGTGGGGCGCCGATACCGTTCGTGCTGCGGTAGCCCGGCAGTGGCAGCAGGCATATCCTGGTGCAGCCATGGGCACCATCAATCGCGAGAACTACCTGGGGTTTGTGGGTGGCAAAGCAGGTTAGGAACTGCACTGACAAGGGTGAATGTTCCGTATGGGTGCTTCGCCAGGTACCACTGACAAGGGTAGATAGCTGGTATGGGTGCTTCGCCAGGTACCCCCCGGGTGAGATCTGTGGTGCGCATAGTGTGTTGGGGGGGAC
>CAZJJT010000092.1:7801-11703 GCA_964546395.1 uncultured Fibrobacterota bacterium | reverse complement strand
AATAATCAAGCGCACCTACCGCCACATACGATTTGGTTGCCACAGGGGTGGAATGTGATGAGATGCGCGCCGCCATCGCCTTCCCGCATGCCTTCAGCCATCTCGCGGATGATCAACAGCTGCTCTTCCGTATCGATCGTGCGGTCGCCGCCCATGATCCAGATGACACCGGCCGTGCGGTACCTGGCGCCGATCCATGCACCGTATGCCCGCGCGTTGTCCGTGTTGAACACCACCGGCCCCTTACCCCACGCACCCTTGTGCCATTTGTCGCCCCACGTCGGGAGCAACCCGACGTACAACCCGTGGCGGTTGGCACACTCCACGACCCAGTCGACGTGCTTCCAGTACTCCTCGAACGGCCGCAGTGGGTCGCTATCAACCAGCGGCACATGTCCATAGGCGTTCGGCGCCCCCAGACCATCGAACTCCGCGAGCGCCACCATCTGAAGTACGTTGAACCCCTTTGATGCGCGGTCTTTGCACAGCAGTTCAGCGTCTTCACGCGTACAGCGGTGGAATGTCTCCCAGTCGGTGTCACCGAGGTAGAAGAACGGCGAACCGTCGGCGAAGATCAGACTGCGTTTGTCGGGACTGACAGCGAGTGTGGGCAACGCCATGCGGGGCCTCCTGGGGCAGTGGTGTACTGAGTCGGTCAGGCGTTCCCCAAGCGGCACTTCCGGTACGGTGCACAACGCCTGCGCAAGTGTGCACCGAGGTAGGAATATACGTCACAAGTGCAATCGCAGTGGCTTGTGTTGGTCGCTGTTCCGGACCCGACGGTTACGCCTGGCTCCGGGCACGCGGGCGGGCGACAACGCTCGCGCGGTGCACCACACGCCCCGCGATGTCTTCGATGCGAGTCCGGCCGCGGGCACTCATGTCGGGAAACAGCAGCATCGCAACCGCCTGCAGTGCGGCCCGGTGGATCCCGAACGAGTAGGTTGTCAGCCCTGCATCCAGGCTCTCGAGCGCATCATCGAACCCCGCCACCGAGATCGTGCCGGGCACATCGATGCGGTGTTCACGAAGGTAGTCGATGGCCAGCAAGGCAGTCTTGTCATTTGCGCATACCCAGGCCGTGATGGCCTTGTCGGCCAGTGCCTGTCGGAACAGCGGTTCCATAAGCCTGCTGAGCAACGTCAACTCGGCGTTGCGGTACACCGCACGCTCCATGGCCAGACGGTCGCGAAGCTCGATGGCGTGCCGCGCAAGTACCTCACCCGCGGATGCTGCCACGGACAACACGTTGGTGTCTGCCCGTGACGTCGGATCGCCCGACCGGAGCTGGCCCGCTCGCACCCCGCTCAGCGAATCGAACGTATACGCGCTGAGCACCCCCACACCGGACTCTGCAAGGACCGATGCAAGCCCCTCCTGGCGCCGGACCGACCATTGCATGCCGTGGTACGGCGAGAAGTACGCAACGTGCGTGTGACCAAGGCCGAGCAGGTGAGTGGCCATGTCACGCCCGGGCTGTTGCATAGGCACGCGCAGCACGCTCAAGAAAGCGCCCACCGTCGAAGCCGGGATTGCGGTCTCACCAACAGGATCGAACAGCACCACGTGACGGGTGTGCGGTCGCAGGCCAGCCACCAGATCGCGCACGTACTGCTCCGAGCTGTCCGGCGCCCAGACTGCCGCCCCCAGGAGACCACGGTCCACGCTCAGAGCCTGGCCCACCAGCGAGGCCTTCGGGGGGAACCCGACTACCTGCAGCGGCACACCGCGGATCCGGCACCCTTCCTCCATCCCGCGCACAAATGCTGCGTGCCACGCCGCGTACTGGAACCCGGGGGTGTCGCGGGCAAAACCCGGCTCCACCATGCAAACGACGGATGAGCGTACCCGTATTGTCGGGACACGCACAGCGTAGCGAACTCCTCGTCGCTCGATAAGATTTCTGCGTGACAGCGCATCAAGAGACCGGCGGACGGTCCGGTAGCACACGCCGTAACGCCGGGCCAGTTCCTTGACAGACGGGAGCGGATCCAGGGCATGAAGTTCACCCCAGAGGATATCACTGCGCAGACGGCGGTCCAGGCTTCCACGTTCTACCGCCATGCTGAATGGCCCGCCTTCGCTTTCTCCGAAGGGCTGTTTCACAACCGTTATGCCGCGCCGGCGGCGGGCCTCAAGACGTCCCTCCTGCACAAGGCCGCGCACCGCGGCCGACATCGCATTGACCGACACTCCGGCAGTCCGCGCAAGGTTCGCCGTCACAGGGAGCCGGTCTCCGTGGCGAAAGCGTGTGTCGCTCAGAACTCGTTCCAGGTACGCACGCGCACTCCCCGCTGCCGTAGCATGCAATCGATTCCGGTGCATAGTCATATTTTTCAAATATATAATGCACATATATCATTTTTCTGTGTACCCAGTTGCGCGGATTCCCGGTATACTTGGGAATGTACCGCTGCCCGAGGAGGCCCCATGTCCATCCGTCAACCCATACTCACACGCCGTTCGTTTCTCGGAAGCACTGCTGCAATAGGTGGAGCTGCCGCTTTCACGCCGAACATCCTTGCCCGCGGCCTTGGCCCTTCGAGCAAGCCAAACTTCGTCATGATCATGTCCGACGATCAGGGGTACGGCGACGTGGGCTGCTACGGCAGCCCGAACATCCTCACGCCGCGCCTCGACCAGATGGCTTCGGAGGGCACGCGGTTCACCGATTTCTACGCGGGGGCATCCATCTGCTCTCCGGCTCGCGCCTGTTTCCTCACCGGCTGCTACGGCGACCGGGTCGGCATCTACCAGTCGATACCGACCGGCGAGAGCATGAACCCTGACGAGTACACGGTCTGCGAGATCCTCAAGACCAAGGGCTACGCCACGCGCATTGTCGGCAAGCGCCATCTTGGTCCGCAGTTCAACCAGAAACTCACCCAGTACGGTCTCGACGGATGGAGTCCTGAAACTGCCGACGCCAACCGTTCCGATACTGCCGCCACCGCTGCCGTCAACTTCATCAACAGCAACACCACCACGCCGTTCATGCTCTGGGTATGTTTCACGGCACCCCACGTGGTGCTGTATGAAGGCAACTACAAGAACTCGGTGGAAGCGATGGACACCGCGATCGGCCGTATCCTCGATGCGGTCGACAACGCCGGCCTGGCCAGCAACACATTCGTGTGCTTCTACTCCGACAACGGCCCGTGGCTCGACCCGTGCGCCGACATGCACATAGACCCCTGCACGACTGAGTACGAGGGCGGCAGCGCAGGGCCGCTGCGCAGCGGAAAGTTCTTCCACTACGAGGGTGGTCACCGCGTGCCGTGTATCATGCGCTGGCCCGGCACTGTCCCTGTCGGCCGCACGTGCAGCGAGATGCTCTGCGCAATTGATTTCTACCCCACTATCGCCAACCTGGTGGAGGGTGAAGTCCCCTGCGAACTGCGCTTTGACAGCGGCACCCGCAAGCCGTGGATCATCGACGGTAAAGACGTGTTCCCCGTGATCACCGGCCAGCCCGGCGCCACTACACCCCACGAAGTGCTCTACTTCTACCAGCTCTGGCAGAACAGCAACGGATCGAGTAACTACCTGGGCGGGCTCAGAGTGGGCGACTGGAAATTCTACCCGGTGAAACGCGAGTTGTACGACCTTTCCGCCGATATCGGCGAAACAACCAACCTGTACAGTTCGCGAAGCGATATCGTTACTCTGCTCTCGCCGCTGTTCGGCGCGCAACTCACCGACATGCGCGACAACCGCCGCCCGCTCTACATCGACTCGGCGGTACCCGAACACTATGTGCCCGAATTCTCGTGCGTGAGTGCCACGGCTTCGCGCTACCGTCCCGCGCGACTCACCATACCGCCGGGAGCGGGCCGGGCGCGCCTGGATCTGGCCGGGAGGCGGATGAGTGCACAGGGGCGCGGCGTGCACGTGGAGCACAC
>CAZJJT010000092.1:0-7791 GCA_964546395.1 uncultured Fibrobacterota bacterium | reverse complement strand
AGGTGCTGGTCAACACGCGCTGATTACTCGAACCAGATCGGGCTCGACCATGCCACGTGGCTGTCCTGCTGCGTGGCACGCACGTACCAGAACGACGGCGCGTCGTCCTCAACCACCAGTTCGGTGCTGTACGACATGCCCGAGGGCACGAAGCGCGCATGGAGTTCGGTGTTGCGGAACAACTCCACCTTCTTGAGCGCACTCTCGCCGGTCACTTCCACTCGGAGCGTCTTCTTCGCCGCGTTGGGCGCCACCGACCCCATCAACACGCCATTCGCCGTGAACACGAGCCGTATCCGCGCGTTGGTGGTTCCGTAGACCCGCCGCTGCCGATACGCCTCGAATATCGCGTCCTTCGTGAGTTCCTTCGCAAACACAGCAGTCACCCCGTTGTACCCCACGTGCCCCTTGTGCCCGTCGGAGTTGCAGCACATGCCGTAGCGGTACCCCTGTGACAGCATCCACGAGGCGAACCGGTCGGGCCGGCGCGACTTGACAAGGGGCAGACCGTTCTCGAACGCATCAGGCCGCTCGTAGCTGCCGTGACACGAGAACATCTCGAGCACGGTCTCGACACCACTGCCGATATTCTCCCACCACTCGTTTTCGGCAAGGCCGCCGCCGTTGTGGAAATGGGGGATGCTCAGGTACTCGCCGCCGTCGTACAACTCCCACAGCCTGCGTACATCGGTGAACTCACTCCGCCCCACCTGGTTCCACGAGGGAAAGTCCTTGAACACCACCGCGGTGTCGCCGCGTGTGCAGCGGTACTCCATGCCCACGAACGCAAGGAACTCCCCGGGCGCGTCATGCGCCCGCGCTGCTTCCACGGTCTGTTCCCACCGTGCGCGGCCGATATGGTTGCGCGGCTCGTGGTGAGGCTCGTTGTGGTCGGTAGGTGCGTAGAAATCGAGACCCGCCTGCTGGCGCGCGAACGCCATCAGATCCCCCGGAAGCATCTGCAGTTTTTCGCGTTCGATGCAGTCGTTGGAGAACGCCGTGTGGGTGTGGATATCGCCCCAGTACAGGTTGTACCCCTCGTGCACGTTGTCCATCGACGGGCAGTCTCTCAGCGGAAGCGTTCGGCTGCGCACCGCAACGTGCGGTGCGTCAAACGAGAACACCCCGAAATCATTCTTGCGCGGAACGTCGCTGCACTCAGCGACATCCGACACCTTCTGCACCTCGGCAACGTTCCAGAGCATGTCGTGCGGGACCAGCAACGCGCGTTGTGCGGAGCGGATGCACCTGAGAAACGAGGCCGCACGGGGTTTCACCGCGAACCGCAGCTCGGCTTCGTAGTCGGGCACCGGCCGCGTGTAACCGTCGTAGTCCCTGCCCATGTCCGGAAGGCCGGCATCCTGGGAGGCGAAGTATCGCACATGCACCAGCGACTCGTAGCCCGGACGCGGCACCACCGAGGTCACCTTCGTTCCCGGACCGAACCCACCGCCAGTGTCACCCCAGCGTATCTCGACCGTGTCCCCCTCCTTCAAGCCGGCCGACACGTCGACCACGCCCAGTCGCGCCGCCATCCCGCGCCAGCTCCCCTTTGTCCGGGTGGGGAAGTCCTTGATCTCCATGTCCCACACCCTCGTGGTGTAGCTCACCTCGGGGTTGCTAACCCGTGTCACCAGGTACCCGCTCTCTTCCTGGTGGAAAATCGACGGGCGCGACATGCCGAGCGTTGCCGGGAAGTCAACAATGAGACGCGACACGTCCGGGGTGTAGCCCGGACCGATGGTCAGGGTGATGACAAACTCGGCGCTGTCTGCGGCGAGGACCTCGGTGGGCGAAAGTGATGCGGAGGAGAACACTGGCTGGGACATGCGGCAGACCTTTCTGCAGGTTGGGGTTCGTGCGGTGAAACTACTCATTCGGCGTGGCAGTGCTCCTCGTGTACCTGCACTGATGCGGGCAGTATGACACCGGCACGCGCCCGGATCATGCGGCAGCACACTGGACCGGTTGTGCCTGAACTATTTCCCTCGACAGGAAGGAGACAACGGCCATGTCGCGCAGCACACTTCAGGCAGGCCTCACCGCCTATGCGGTCCTTGGTATTCACTGGCTGTCCGCCCCTTGCGCACAACCCGCTCTCAGCCCGTTCGCCGCTTCCATGTCGCACTCATCGATGATGAACGCGCAGGCCTGGGTGGCACCGATATCGGCGGCGGGTGTGCGCTGGGTGCGCGGCTTCTACTCCACGGGCAATGTCTCGACGGCCCAGGGCATATACGACTGGACTGCGTGTGACACGTATGTGCAGCGATGCACTGACAACAACCTGAACATTGTGGCCATTGTCAACGGCGTACCAGGCTGGATCTCATCCGAACTCGAGTTTCCGGTACGCGACCTCTCAGGGTACGCCGAGGTGATCACCGCCATGGTGAACCGGTACAAGGACCGCGTGAAATACTGGGAGGTGTGGAACGAGCCGCCCAACTTCTGCCACACCGACTCGTGCACGGTGGAGAACTACGCGCGGACCGTGGTCGCGGTGTACGATGCCGCCAAGGCGGCTGACCCGGACTGCAAGGTGGGCCTTGCCGCCAAGTCCAACTTCACCTCATGGCTCGAGCATGCGATACGGGCAGGTGCCGCCGACCACTTCGACTTCATCTCGCTGCACCCCTACGAGATCCTCGGCACGTCTGTCGGAAGCAACGCCGAGGCGCACTTCATGGGGATCGTGCCCGCAGTTCGCACACTGCTGCGACAGCACAACCCGGCAAAGGAGAACGTACCGATACTGTTCACCGAGATCGGAACCCCGATCGGCGAGACCATGGGTGCTGACAGTATCACCGAGGATCGGCAGGCGCACGTGGTGCTCAAGACCTACACCATGAGTATTGCCCAGGGCGTTGCCGGCGTGTTCTGGTTTGAGGTGCGCGACGGAGACTCGGGGCCCTTCGGACTTATTACGGGCTCGCGCCAGCGCCCGTCGTACGCCGCGCTCAAGACCATGATCGACCACATGGGCCAGAACCCCGACTACCTCGGGTGGGTGCTGCTGCAGGGAGAGCACTACGGGTTCGTGTTCCAGGGCCCGACCGAGACGGTGCTCATTGCCTGGGCACGGCATGGTGTCTCCGACACGGTGTCGTTCGGCCAGGCCGTTCAGCTGATCGACCCACTTACTGCAGCCACCTCGAGCGCACATTCCGCCGTCTTGACCGACGCCCCGATTATGGTTATCAACCCCCCGCAGTCGCTCATCACCCAGGCCACGGCCAACCACGGCCAGCCGTTCCCCTGGAATGGTGACTACACCGGTGTGGCAACCGCCACTGCCACCATGGGCCAGCCCAACGACGAACGTGGCGTGCACCAGCTCAATCCCGACATCAAGTCGACGTACACAGACTCACCGTACGGACCCGCACGCTTCTGTGGCGTATCGCGCGACCAGATATTCCTGGTGGACCCCAACTTCCTGCTCTACACAACCACTCCCATCACGATCACCGCCACGATGCGGCGCAACGAGAGTAACGAGAACGCCGGGTTCAACCTCTGGTACGAGTCGACCACGTGGAGTGACACGCGCAAGACCAACTTCAAGTCGACCGGCAGTTGGTACACCATACCCGGCAACGACCAGTGGTACACGAAGTCGTGGACAATTGACGATGCGCAGTTCACAGGCATGTGGGGGTACAACTTCTGGTTCCAGTCGGACGGGACGCAGTACAGCCAGTACTACCTTCAGAGCGTGTCGGTCACGATTGACGGGGCCACGACGAGATGGACCCCGTCGGCCCAGGCTCAGGCAACGGTACTCCCGGCAGCACAGGCACAGCTATTCGACCTGGCCGGACGGCGGGTGGTGCTCCAGGCTCCGACTCACCAGGTATCGCCAGCCGTGTATCTCGTTGCCGGTTCGAAGCACGTGCACATCACCGCGCCCACGCGGTAGCTGCCATTGGCCGCCGGCCTCAGTCGGTCACGCGCAGCCCTGTGCGATTCACCGCGCGTACCACGGCGACGCCGGTCCGGCCCAGTCCATGGTCCAGTCGGCGGCCATCGATCCGGTAGAGCAACTCGCCCTGGGCCGGAAGCTGGCTTCTCTCCGTTCGTCCAGCATGGAAACTGCGCGGCGCGACCGAAGTAGCGCCCACAGTCAACACAGCCGGCTCACTCATGGCAGAACCGTAGGCGTTTGCTGCAGTGCACCTGAACCGCATCCCGTCGTGCGACAGCAACACCGAGGGGACGGTGAACGTGGCACTCGTGGCGCCGCCGATACGACTCACGGAGTTGTCGGGCCGGATAACTTCCCAGGAGTACGTCAGGGCTCCGGCGCCGGATGCCTGAACGGAGAACTGCACCGACTGCCCGACAGCAGCGGTGGCCGAGGCGGGCTGCTGGACTATCGCTGCCGGGGCAGTTTGTGGGTTGACTGTAACGTAGTTGTGCCACCCCGAGAATGAACTGCCTCGCGACACCGCGACCACCGAAAGACGCATCTGCATCGGCAGGTAGTCGCCCCTCTGCTCCCAGCACCCCTCTGCCCAGTCACTGACCAGGCAGAGCTGGTCGTTCCAGAGCACCATGCCGAGGCGCTCGAAGAGGTCGGGACGAGCGAAGTTGACCGGGACATCGTCCATCTTGAACCAGTCGTCTTGCGGTGTCGACACGACACTGAGCACCTTCGCGCCGCCACAGAGCTCCCGCGGCGAACACGTCTCCTTCCAGCTCGACCAGCCGTCGGCGACCTCCGCCCAGATGCATGTCTGAAGGTTGATGCCCCGCGTGGAAGGATAGTTTATCACCTCGTACCTGACGTGCCAGAAGCCGCGGTAGTAGTCATCGGGTGACAGCCAGTTTCCGGGCGCGCCGGCGGCGGCATCGAAGTAGTGGAACCCGTGTTCGGACTCGGTGAAGTTGAATGTCTGGTTGGTAACCAGGAACTCGGCGCCGCTTGCCAGCGTGGTCAGTGCGCACACCAGTGCCATGTACTGGATTCGTCTGTTCATCGTGTACTCCTGTTCTGCCGGGCAGCAATAGGCTTTGCACCTTTGACAGCACCCCTGCCAATGCCATCGGCCTCGTGCCACACCCTCATACGGATATGGTACCCAGCACACGGGCACGCCATCCCCTGCAAATGGTGTGTATTTTAACTATATATAGGACAAGAGGCCATACGGGAATGGTGGCCAGAAGGGCGGGGAATGCGGGCGAGTTCACTGCCGTGCCATGCCCTGGAGGAGTGGCTTGCGCGGAACTTGGAAGCGGTGAGGCCTGGCGGCAAGCTTCCCACTGACCGTGAGCTTGCGGCCAGGTTCGGCCTGTCCGAACGGACGGTCCGTCGGGTGCTCTCGCGTCTGTCGGCATCGGGTCTCGTCATCCGCATCCGTGGCCGGGGTACGTTCGCCCCCGGCGGCCAGCCGCGCCCGAGCCTGTCCAGTCTCCCTGCTCGGTCCTCCGCCGGCAGCATTGCCGACGAAGTCTACAAGGCGGTGTGTGCAGGTGAGTTGAAACCCGGCGAGCGACTCCCGTCTGTGAAGGCCATGGCGGTGCAGTTTGGTGTTTCGGTTCCGACGGTGATACGGGCCTACCGCGAGTTGGCATCCCAGGGGCACGTCACACGCATCGGCAAGGGGTTCTGGATTGGCCGGTTCACGCGTATCGTGAGGCAGGGAACCAGGCGTCGGATCTACCTTGTGGGTGTTCGCAGCGGTGACTTCGCAGAGGTATTCCAGCGTGACATGCTGGCTCCCGCGTACCGGCGGTTCGAGCGGGAGTTGTCGGCGCATGGGTGTGTGATGGTGTGTGTGTCGCTGGCGGACGTGCGGCAGCTTGTACCGGAGTGGCGCAGGCACGGAGTGCCGCAGGGGGTGGTATTCCACGGTGTCAGCGGGGAGCAGTACGACAGTTCGGTGGGGTCACTTGCGGCCGAACTGCGCGGTATGCACCCGGCTGCGGTTGTGCTGGTTGACGACCTCGACGACTTCCGCAGAGACTTTCGCGGCCTGCGCGTGCTGACACGGGGAACCATCTCAACTGCCGTTGCCCGCGAAGCAGCACGGTATGTGGTTTCGGCGGGCTACCGCGGAGTGCGTCTCTTCTTCGAGGCGCTCAAGCCATACGATCCCTCGACCGGCCGCCTGTGGAACTTCTGGTCGCTCGCAAAGATCAGGACCGAACTGAAAGCGCTCAACGGCACTGTCGGGTTTCGCATGGCGATGCGGGTGGATGGTGGCGAGAGCCAGCGCTCCCGTGTGCTCGCCACCCTCGCGGGGCAGCTTGCCCCGGGCCACCAGCAGAGCCTGCTGGGAAAGTACGGGGAGGCAGGTTTGGGCGACATCGCCGGTGAGGTGGACCTGGTGGACGACCTCGGGTGCGCGATGGTGGCCCAGCGAGGTACCGACCTGTGGTTGTTCGCATCGCACCGCGATTCAGTCAGTGGGCTGCAGCAGGCGCGGGCCTCGGGTCTGAGAGTACCCGAGAGGCTCTCGGTGCTGTCGCTTGAGGACGGACCGGCGTACTACCACCACGGCGTGTCGTACTGCGAGCCCGACTGGGACTCGATCGGGTTTCTGATGGCGCATGCGGTGCTGGGTGACATGCCTGTGGCACGCACTGCGCGCGGGTTCCTCAGGACAGGGGCACGGGTCGTCGAGAAGCTTACCACCCGTCCGTCGGGGCCTCGCTGATGGCTCCTGTCAATCCGCATGCATCGTACGAAACACGAGAGTTGCTGTCACTCATAGCCTCCTTGCCGGGCCGCTGCCCGTACAACTAGCTCCCCGGCCGATCCTGGCTTCCTCATGTGTATACTCATATCATCTAAGTGCACGAACGGCATCTTGCCGCTCCTCTCCCGAACGCCTCCCGGGGGTACATTGGGGCGTTGGAGGTGTTTCCCCATGTACAGCAATGACTTATAACTTGGAGGCCCCCGTATGAGAACCCCCAACCGGCTTGCCGCACTCACCGCCATTGCGGCGTCACTCTGCCTGCGGCTCTTTGCCGCAATCACCATCAACCCGGCCGAGACACACCAGACCTACGACGGCGTCGGGTCCATGGACATGATAGGTGCCTGGTACGAGAAGGCTGGGCCGTTCTACATACTGGTCGACCTCGAGGAACGGGGGTTCTATGATTCCATCGCCAGGGACATGGCGAATATCCGCATGGAAGTGCCGCAGATGCAGAGCAGTGAAGGCGGGCCGTATGATGAGGTCGATTTCCCGCACGCAATCCTGCTGGCGCAGCGAGGTGTTACCAGGTTCTGGGCCTCGGTATGGAGCCCTCCGGGCTGGATGAAGTCAAACGGCCAGACGGCACAGGGCGGCACCCTTCTCCCCCAGTACTATGATGACTTCGGGCGCATGATTGCAGAGTACAGCCGGCAGTTCAGGGAGAAGGTCGGCATTGATCTGTACGGTATCAGCCTTCAGAACGAGCCGGTCTTTGTGGAGCCGTACGCTTCGTGTGTGTATACGGCGAGTTCGTATCGCGACATGATCAAGGTTGCGGGGCCAATCATCAGGCAGGCGTATCCCGACATCAAGATCATCGGTCCCGAAGACGTGATCAACTTCCCTGACCGATCCAACCCCTTCGTGACCGCTATCCTGTCAGACGCGGGGGCAGCTCCCTACCTCGATATCTACGCCGTGCACGGCCACGAGTTGATATTCGATTCGCCGAGCGACAACTACAACAACCTCTGGAACACAGTTCTGTCTGTGGCCGACCCCAACAGCATGCCCATCTGGATGACAGAGGTCGGTGACGCATTCGCCACCGACTGGAACACCGCAGTGCAAC
>CAZJJT010000091.1:0-11798 GCA_964546395.1 uncultured Fibrobacterota bacterium | reverse complement strand
GGCCGGAAGCGAGTCGGTGTCAACCGCTGTCACCTGCGCTCTCCCCCCGATACCCTCCACCGGCACGATCTCGGCGATCGCGGCGGCGGCACGCAGGCCGGGGGCCACATGCACCATCGCTTCGGTGCGCGCTTCCCGCGCAAACCGTGCTGACCAGTGGAATCCGTTCCAGGTGCGCTGGGTGGCATACAGCACCTGCGACAGTGGATCGAGCAGCGAGTCGGCCGACGGTCCACCCGCAAACCGCCCCAGCACCAACCCGTCATCCATGGCCACCGTGTAGTTGCCCACCCGGATCTCACCGGCCTTACCTGCGGACACCGACACGCTGCGCGTCTGCCACCGGACCTGCTGTTCGGGTATGCTCAGGCGAACGCGCACGCGAGTGTGCGCCACCGGCCCTGCATCAAGCATGAACTGGTGCGGGCCGGTCTGGCCCGACGAGGCGGCACGCATACGAACCGTGGCGGTGCCCAGGCGGCGGGAAGCGCGCGGGGTGAAGTCGAGCAGCGGAGTGAGCGGCACAAGGCACGGATAGTCGCTGAGCAACTGCCTGAGCTCATGGGGTCCCCATGGCTCGTAGCGGGCGAGTGATGCAGAGTCGCAGGGGAGGTCGCGGTGGCGCAGGTCGGGGAACGCATCGTAGAGCCGCGCCAGCTCCCCGCGCGCAACGGCGACCGGCTCGGCATAGAGCGGTTCGATATCGCTCCAGAGCGCCGGGTCGAGTTCGCCGGTCTGCAGCATCACGTCCGCATCGTGCTCGTCGCGGGGCACCTGCAGGCCGCGCTCGCCGCAGAGAGCAGCCGCGACCGCAAGCAGCGCGCACAGGAGTGTCCGGCACAGGTACACGCGAGGTCCCCCGGGGTACGGAGCGTGGCAACGGGTCGCGAATATAGGAAACGCCATACCCCCGCCGTCAGCGAGAGACAAGTCTGTCCAGAGTATTTTCGGCTTGCATGGCATTTCTCCGCCGACATTCCGGCATGCGAGCACGGCTGCTGCAGGCCGCAGTGTTGCTCTGCGGCCTGTGTGCCGAGCCGGGCCGGGCCGCACCGCGCTTCGCGCTGGTGCTGAGCGGCGGCGGCGCGCGAGGCATCGCGCAGATCGGCGTGATGAGAGCACTCGAGGAAGATTCGCTGCGGCCCGACCTGGTGGTGGGAAGCAGCATGGGGGCGGTACTCGGGGCCCTCTGGGCCTGCGGCCACACCTCGCAGCAGATAGAGCAGTTCACGCGGCGCGTGGACTGGCAGGATGTGTTCACCAACGCCACTGGCCGACCGAAGCTGCTTGTGACACAGAAGAACGAGCCGGTCGACTACCTGGTCGAACTGCGCTTCGACCGCGGCCTCAAGCCCCTGCTTCCCAACTCCGTCTCGTACGGTCAGCAGATCTACAACCACGTGGCCCCGGTGGTCGCCGCTGCCCAGTACCGTGCCGGCGCCGACTTCGACAGCCTTCCCATCCCGCTGCGGGTGGTCGCCACCGATGTGCTCACCGGGAAGATGGTGGTGTTGTCCAGCGGGAACCTCGCCATGGCCTTGCGTGCGTCCAGCGGCGTTCCCCTTGCGTTCTCGCCGGTAGCATACGACAGCATGATGCTGATGGACGGGGGACTCACCGCGAATATCCCGGTGCAGCCTGCGCGCCGCGAGTCGTGCGGCGTCGTGGTGGCAGTCAACGTGACTTCACCGTTGTGGGATGCCGAAGAGCTGGACAACCCGGTGCGCCTGATGGACCAGGTGGTGGCGATGGGTATCGCGGGGCGCAAGGCGGAGGAGGAGCGGGGGGCCGACGTGGTGATCAGGCCACGGCTCGACGGGATGCGCAACACCGATTTCGCGCCGATTGACACCCTGATCGCGCGTGGGTACGCAGCGACCCGCGAGGCCCTCCCGGCAATCCGCGCGCTGCTCGACAGCCTCCCGCCGGTCGCGGGGACCCCGCCGCGTGCACGGCGGCTCCGCTGGAGTGACACCGACTCCGTTCTGGCGGCGCAACTGGAGCTGGTGCTGATGTCCGATAGTGCCGCCGACCTGGAGCGGAGGCTGGACGACGCGCAGCGGTATGCGTGCGACTCACTGCACCTGCCGTTCTGCCGCGTGCGCGCCGTGCAGGAGGACTCACTGATTGTGGCAAGCGCCGATCCGGGCCGCGTGCGGGGTGTACGGGCGATCGGCAACCGGATGACCAGCACTGCGCTGATCACCTCGGCGGTTGATATCGCCACGGGCGACGTGATGAACGACGAGTCGCTGGTGCTCGCGATGTCGACGTTGCACGCGACAGGTTTGTTCCACACGGTCAACATCGACCTCGACACGGCCGGTGTCCTCCGCGTATTCGTCACCGAGAAACAGTACCTGCGGACGCGCTTCGGGCTGCGGTTTGACGATTTTCTGCTGGGGGAAGCCTACGTGGAGCCGGCGTACGAGAACCTCTTCGGTCTCGGCATCACCAGCCTGCTGCATATCCAGTACGGGCTGCGACGCGAGAAGTACGCCCTCGAGCTGGCCGGCAACCACCTCATATCGCCCTGGTGGGCCAACAGCCTCCGTCTCCAGGGCTACATCGCCCGTGAAGCGATTATAGAGCGCGAGGAGTTCCCCGACACCACCGACACAACCGGGACCCGTTACGTGGTGTCCTACGTGGAGCAGAGCCTCCGCAAAGCCGGCTTCGCCGTACTGCTGGGTACCGAGGTGGGCAAGACGGCGATGCTGTACGGGGGGGTACGGCTGGAGCGCTTCCAGGCGTTTGAGACTGAGGGGAGCGTGTTCGCGGACGGGCTCGGGCCATTTACGCGCCTGTACTACTTCCTCGGCGGCCTGACTGTCGACAACCTCGACCGGTGGCCGTTCCCGCGGACCGGCCACCGTCACCAGCTGACTGTCGGCGGGGCGCACGACGCGATTTCCGAGACCGAGAGCTTCGTCAAAGTCAGCGGCATGTTCAGCTACTACGCCACGGTCGCCCGCCGCCATACGCTCTGGCCCGAACTGCGGCTGACGTGGAGTTCGCACTCGCTCCCCATCGTCGAGCGCGTGTACGTGGGCGGCGAACTGCCCGCCGAGCGGTACCGTCTGATGGGCGTGTACAACTACGTGCCGTTCTCGGGGCTCGAGCCGCGCGCGCTCACCGGCGACATCGTGGGACTGCTGCGAATCGGCTACCGCGCGCGTCTCTTCCACCGCCTGTTTCTCCAGGCGGTACTCGACTGGGGCTACGCCTGGCGGCAGAGCGACTTCAAACTCGACAGCGACTACCTTCGCCGCTCCCTCGAATCGGCCCCGCTGGGCCTGGGCCTGAGCCTCTCGTACAACTCCCCCATCGGCCCGCTCACCATCCGTTGGAGCCGCCTGCTGCTCGAGCCGCACGCCGTGGGCGAGCCGCTGCCCGCGGTGCAACGCCAGAACCTGTTCGGCTTCTCGCTGGGCCACGATTTCTAGCCCCGGGGCCCGCGCTCCTCTGCCCCTTCACATCCCGTCGTCCCGAACGGTACAATAGGTCGATGGTACGCACAAGCATCTCGTCGAAGATGTTCCTCGGGTTCCTGCTCGTGATATTCCTCAACGTGCTGTTCGTTGTGGTTGTGTCGCGATTCAGTGACCTGTACAACATCGCGCGTACGCTCGGCTGGCAGAACGAGGTGAAGAACGGCCTGCTGCGCATCGGCGCGGCCCATGCATCGCAGCGCACCAACCTGGTGGTGCTCGACAAGCTCGGGCGCCGCGAGTCGCTGCAGCTCATCACCGAGACCAGCGCCGTCATCCTCGAGCACCTGGACTCGCTCGAGTCGCATATCAACGCCATACGGGCGGCTGACACCGTGGTAGCTGCCAACGCCAGCACGTGGGAGATCTCGCGCCAGGTGGAGTTGCTGCGTCAGTCGGTGGGGCTTCACCTTCGTGCCGACCTCGACAAGTACCACAGCCAGGTGACACAGTTCGCGGCGCTGCGGGGCTCGGACGGGGCGGCGCAGCGCGACACGGCTGCCGCGCGCCAGCTACGCCTCCAGGCCGGCGCTACCTCCGATTCGCTCCTCTCCCGCCTCCGCCTGGCGGAGCACACGATAGACGAACTCACGCGGCTGCGCCTCTCCGACATCGCCGCGCGGATTGCGGGGGCGCGCCGGACCACCATGTTTATCCTCGCCGGCATGTCGGTGTTCGCGCTGGTGTTCGCGGCATTCTTCTCCCGCGCGATCACCGATTCGCTGCGCCGGCTGAAGGCGGCCACAGCGCGCGTGGCCCGCGGCGATTTTGCGATAGACGCCGGTGGCTACCCCGATGACGAGATCGGGGAGCTGGCCGACGCGTTCACGTCGATGGCACGCGATCTCAAAGTGGCACAGGAGGAGCTGGTGCGCTCGAAGCGCATGGCGGCGATTGGCGAGATAGTCGCTTCGGTGAACCACGAGATTAACAACCCGCTGATGGTCGTGGCGGGCAACGCACAGCTGCTGGAGATGGGGCTCGACGACCGTCCCGAGGACCAGCAACGCGCGCACACGATCGTGGAGGAAGCCGAGCGGATATCGCTGGTAACACGGCGCCTGCGTGACATACGCAACCCCGTGGTGGAGCAGTACGCTTCGGGCGACCAGCAGATGATCGACCTCGCGCGGTCGGGGCGGGAGCAGGACCCATGAGCGCCTCGAGGGCTTCGCGAATCACCACCGCAGCGCTCGCTTCGACCGTGGTCTGTGCGGTGCTTCTCTGCGGCTGCGCCCCGCGTACCGCGGTTGAACCGCAGCGCGGCTCGCGCACCGAAATTCTCCACATGCAGGATCTGCAGCAGACCCGTGAGGACCTCAGGAAGGCGCGTGACTCTCTGGCGGGTACCTCCGAAGGCGCGCGGGCCCAGTATGCTCTTGCCTACCTCAACGTATTTTACGCTTCCGAAACACCGGACTACGATTCGGCGCTCGCGGAATTCAACAGGTTTGTCGAAGAGTATCCGGAGCATGAGGGAGCGGCGCTTGCGCGCACATGGATGCGTGTGCTGAGCAGCCTCGCAGAGAGCGCCCGCTACAGCGCTGTGTGCGAGAGCGTTTCGCGGGAGCGGGTCCGACTCGACACGCTGGCCGCGGGTCTGCGTGACAGCACCGAGTTACTGCACAAGGAGTTGCTCCGTGCGACTGGGGAGCGCGATTCGCTCCTGGGGCGAATTGAGTTGCTCGAGGAAGTGATAGAGACGATTGAGAAGAACCCCTGACCGGGTCCTGCGTTCGACCATGAACACCCCCTTCACGCTTCGCCGCGAGCTGACCAGGCTCGACACCCTGGTAGTGAAAGCAGGCAGTCGCCTGGTGACCGCCGGGGGTTCGCCCGCCTACCGCGCGCGTTTCAGCGGCCTCGTATCAGATATCGCTGCCCTTCGCCGGGCCGGCGTGCGTGTCGTTCTCGTGTCTTCGGGCGCAATCGCCCACGGCATGCGCGTGCTCGGGCTGGCGATCCGACCCCGGACGCTGCCCATGCAGCAGGCCTGCGCGAGCATCGGACAGACGAGCATGATGGAGTTGTACAGCAGGCTCTTTGCGCGCCGCGGGGTCCACGTGGGGCAGGTGCTGCTGACCTGGGATGACCTTCGGGACAAGAAGCGCTACCTCAACCTGCGCAACACGCTGTTCCAGCTGCTCGACTGCGGCGTGGTGCCCATTATCAACGAGAACGACTCGGTGAGTGTCGAAGAGATCAACTTCGGCGACAACGATACGCTGGGTGCGCAGATGGCGCTGTTGGTGGGCGCCGACCTGTATACGATCCTGACCGATGTTGACGGGCTGTATCGCGGCAACCCCCGCAGGGATCCTCGCGCCGAGCATATCGCGGTGGTGCATCGCATCGACCCCTCGATCCACGCACTGGCCGGCGGCGCCTCCTCGCAGCTGAGCGTGGGCGGCATGACCACCAAGCTGCGCGCGGCGGAGATGGTGACCCGCTCGGGCATGTGCGCGATCATCGCCAACGGCGACCGTGACCGGCTGCGCGATATCCTGGCGCGGGAGGACCTGGGAACGCTGTTCGTGCCCTCGCCCCGCCGCATGTCTTCGCGGCGGCGCTGGATCGCGTTCACGCGGCACGCAAGCGGATCGCTGGTGATAGACGACGGTGCGCGCCGGGCGCTGGTGGAGAAGGGCAAGAGCCTTCTGCCGGCCGGCGTGCGCACGAGCAGCGGCGCGTTCAAGGCCGGCGACATGGTGAGCATCGTCGATTCGCGAGGTGACGTGATCGCCCGCGGACTCATCAACTACTCCGCTGCCGAACTGGGCGCCATCCAGGGCAAGCGCACCGACCGGATCGCTGCTGAACTGGGGCGGAAGGCATTCGATGAGGTTGTGCACCGGGACAACCTGGTGCTGCTGGAAGGAGACTCGGAGTGAGTACGCGTTCGCTGGAACAGACTGTCGACCGTATCGTCCGCCGCAGCCGCGCCGCCGCGGGCAGCATCGCCACATTCCCCGAGACGCGTGTCGACCGGGCGCTGCGGATCATGGCGCGCCTGCTCCACTCGGAGCGTCCGATGCTCGACCGTGCCAACGCCCGCGACCTGAGAGCCGGCAAAGCCCGCGGGCTGTCACGCGCCATGCTCGACCGACTGGCCCTGTCGGACAAGGCAATCGCTTCAATGGTGGGCGGACTGCACACGCTGACCCGGTTGCACAGCCCGGTTGGCACCGAGTACGACGAACGGGTGCGCCCCAATGGCCTGCGTATCTGCAGACGTCGTGTACCTATCGGCGTCGTGGCAATCATCTACGAATCGCGGCCGAACGTAACTGTCGATGCCGCGGCAATATGTCTCAAGTCCCGCAATGCGGTGATACTGCGGGGGGGCTCGGAAGCGTTTCACTCCAACACGGCGCTCGCTACGCTGCTGAGCCGGGCACTCGGTGAAGCGGGGCTGCCGACGGACGCGGTACAGCTCGTGCCGACGACCGACCGCGCCGCGGTGGGACTGGTGCTGAAACGCGATGACTGTGTGGACCTGGTGATCCCCCGCGGCGGCGAGAGCCTCATACGGGCCGTCGTGGAACAGAGCCGTGTCCCGGTTATCAAGCACTACAAGGGTGTGTGCCACATGTTCGTGTCGCGCCACGCTGACATGCGTATCGCGCTCCCCCTGGCGGTCAACGCGAAAGTGCAGCGGCCAGGAGTGTGCAACGCCATGGAGACACTGTTGCTCGACAGCGGACTCACCAGGAGCGCGAAACGGCTGATACTCGAGGCGCTTGCAGCGGAAGGCGTGGCAATAGCGGGCGACCGGGCCGTGTGCGCCTTGCTCCCGGGCGTGGCACGTCGGGCCACCGAGGCGGACTGGGAAGCCGAATACCTGGACCTTCGGCTGGCGGTGCGCGTGGTTGACGGAGTGGAAGAGGCAATCGCCCACACCAACCGCTACAGCTCGCGGCACACCGATGCCATCGTGTCGTCGTCGAAACGCGAGAGTGCGCTGTTCGTCGACAACGTCGACTCCTCCTCGGTGATGGTCAACGCGAGCACGCGGTTTTCGGACGGCGGCGAGTACGGGATGGGGTGCGAGATCGGCATCTCCACCGACAAGCTGCACGCGCGCGGCCCGATGGGCGTGGATGAGCTGACCACGTACAAATGGATTGTGCGGGGCACAGGACAGATTCGCACATGAGCGGCGAAGCCGGACTCCCGGCGGCCGACCGGTGCTCCTCACCGCACGTCGAGATCTCCCTCGACAACCTGCTCCACAACCTCTCGACCGTGCGCGGCCGTCTGCCTGACAGCGCCCGCGTCATTGCGGTTGTCAAGGATGCAGCCTACGGGTGCGGCGCCGCCGCCGTGGGTCGCGCGCTCGTGGAGTCCGGCGTGGAGCTGCTGGCCGTGGCGCGACTGGAAGAAGCGGCCGCGCTGCGCGATGAAGGGCTCAGCGTGCCCGTGCTGGTGCTGGGCAGCGTGCCTGACAGCAGCATCGCATGGTGTGCCGCGCACGACGTGCATGCGGCGATCAACGGCATCGAGGACGTTCCGCGCATGGCCGCGATCGGCGAGCCGCTTGAAGTCCACTGCAATGTCGACACGGGCATGGGACGACTGGGTGTAGCCCCCGGGGAGGTCGCGGAGTTGTGCCGCCTGCTCCAGGGCTCGAGCGTGCGCCTGAGCGGCATGTTCACCCATTTCCCCTGCTCAGACAGCCCTGCGGACCGTGCGGTTGCGCAGCAGGTGGCCGTGTTCGAGAAGTGCGTGGCCCACGTGCGCGCCGGCGGCCTGGACCCGCGGTTCGTGCACTGCAGCAACAGCGGCGCAGTGTTCGGCCACCCGTGGCCCGCGTGCGCCACCCACGCCCGACCCGGTATCGTGCTCTACGGGTGCAGCCCCGACCCGACGCGGCCCGTGGAAGGTCTGAGGCAGGTGCTGTCGCTGAAAGCATCGGTGGTGCGCGTGCGCCGCGTTCCCGCCGACACGCCGGTGTCGTACGGGTGGACATACCGCACGAACGCTGAGACGTGCATCGCGACGGTGAACGCCGGCTACGGCCAGGGCGTGCCGCGGTATCTCTCGAACAGGGGACACATGCTGGTGCGCGGGGCGCGGTTTCCCATTGCCGGTCGCGTTACGATGGACTACTGCATGCTGGACGTGGGGCTCGGGGGCGAGGTGCAGATGGGTGATGAGGCCGTGGTGATCGGCTCTCAGGGCGCCGAAGCGATTACCGCCGACCAGGTTGCGGTACTTGGCGGCACCATCGGCTACGAGGTGCTCTGCAACGCCGGGGCGCGTATCCCCCGCGCGTACCTTCGTGACGGAGGAGTTGCCGCGCGGCAGGGTCCGCTGCTGTACTGACGGAGTGGCACGCGAATGGGGCTGATCGGCGAGTATCGCACGTGTGAAGCGGTCGTGGAGCGGGCCGGCCGCTCCTCGCTGCGTGTCCGGTTGTGCGGCGCACAGCTCAACGAGCACTGCGGCGGCTGCACGGCGTGCGCGGCCCAGGGGAAGAAACCAGCGGCGCTCACTGTCGCGCACACCGGCAAGTCGCCGGCCGTGGGTACGCGCGTGTCAGTTCGGCACTACCGTGTCAACCCCGCCCTTGCTGCCGGCGCCGTATTCGGCCTGCCGGTGGCTCTGATGATCGCCGGAGCAGCTGCTGCTCCGGCGCTGAGCGGCGCCGGAGTTGACTCCCCCGCTTCGTGCCTCGGCGCCGTCGCCGGCCTGTTTGCCGGAGCGCTGCTGGCATGGGTGCTCGAGCGGGTGCTGATGCTGCTGGTGCCGGCGAGGCTCACCGAACAGCCATCCTGAGTGTTCGGGTACGCCCCAGGGGGTTGTATTTTTCTTCCGGGGCGTTGCGGTGCTCCCGGGAGACGCATGGGAATAGATGAGTGGCTGGATCTGGGAGAGGTCGTCGAGCAGGCGCACGACTTGATCGACGTGGGGTTGTTAGACACCGCACGCGAGATGCTCGACTCGTACGGGCCCATTTACCGGGGTGCATGGGAGATCCCGTTTCTCTATTCGCGTATCGCCACCGCCGAGGACCGACACCAGGACGCCATCTCGCAGCTTCGCCACAGCCTCCGCCTTGGCGGGCACAATCCCGACACGTACCTGGGACTGTTCTACGCGCACACGGAGATGGGGCGCATGGCCAAGGGCGCCCGCTATCTTCTGCGGGCCCGCGCGCGCTTCGGAGAGAACGAACCGGTGGCCGCCGCGCTTATCTGGTACTACGGGGAGACGGGACGGTTGCGTGAGGGGCTGCAGGTGTTCCAGCGCGCGCAGTCAATCCCGGTTGAGAATCCCGACATCTACCGCAACGCCGGGCTCATCTACCAGCGCACCGGCGAGCTGGCACAGGCCGAGCAGTGCTTCCGTGCCGCGCTGGAGCGTTCGCCCGACTCGGAGGATCTGTACGACCTTCTGGCCGACCTGCTGCTCGTGGCGCACGAGCCGGGACGGGCGATAGCGGTGTACGAAGCGCTTCTGGAGCGCTCGCACAACAGCGTGCACGCGCTGTCACGGCTGGTGTTCTGTCTCGGCCAGGGCGGCGACTCGCGGCGGGCGGAGAAGACGGCGCGGAAAATAGTGGCGTGCTACCCGAACTCGCCGGTGGGATACGTGGATCTGGCCTATGTCCTTCTGAACCAGGACCGTGCGGATGAAGCGCTGGCGGAGGTAGACAAGGCGCTGGCCGTGGCGCCGATAGAGGCGGAAGCGTACCGTGTGCGGGGAATCGTGCTGTCGGAGAAGGGCAGAGACAGCGAGGCGACGGAGGCGTTCGAGAGTGCGTTGTCGATGGAGCCGGAGAACGCCGAGATCATGCGTGACTACTACCACCACCTGCGCAAGACCGGCGAGACCAAGGCGATGGAGCACATGGTACGGGCGGTGATCCGCGCGGAAAGACCGTATTGCGTGGAGGACTACTGGTTCCTGGCCGACCACTACTGGGAGCAGGGCAAGGCCCTGCGTGCGTTCCAGTGTCTCAACCGCGCCCACAAGAGTCTTCCGAGCGAAAACGAACTCCTCCCCCCCCTTATCACGATCATGCTCGACCGCGGCCACACGTCCTACGCCATGCCCTACCTCCTGGGCTACGCGCAGCGTGCGGGCTGGGATGACACGATGCGGGAGTTCGTACGGCATCGCCGGCTGCGCGGTCCCATGGCGCGCGAGAGCATGCGTTTTCTGCGTTTCTACGCCGAGCGCACCGAACGGTACCGCGAACACGCCTTCCGACACTACGCACTGAAATGGGTGCAGTATGGGGCCATCGCCCTCGCGGCTCCATCGGGGTTCGTGCTCTACGGCGTGTCGGGTCCCAGGGGCGCGCTGGCCGCGGTGGCGGGGTGCGGCGTCTTGTACGTCACCCTCCGTGCAGTTGCCACACTCTCGGCGCTGCCGCTGCGCATGCTCAGGCAGGCGATGGAGCGGACCGAACCGCAGGAGTCATGAAGCGTCCGGGGGGGCCGTGTGCCCCGCCGATTGCTCCTCCTGCGCGTACATGTCGGGATACAGTTTGCGGGCGCACTCCGGGCATACCGTGTGGCTGAAACTCACGCTCACCCGGCGTGTGAAGTACTCCTCGACACCGTTCCAGTAGCCCGAGTCGTCGCGGATGCGCTTGCAGGACGCGCAGATGGGAAGCAGGGTGCGGAGGGTCTCGATCTCGCCGAGGGCCCGGTGGAGCTGGTCGATGAGCGCGAGCATCTCCTTCTCGGCGCGCTTGGCATCGGTCACATCCTGCGTGACAATGATTGCACCGCCCGCAAACGGCGACATGGTGATGCTCAGGAAGCGGTCTCCGTAGGTCATCTCGGGGAATGAACGCGACTCCCCTTCCTGCATGCAGGCGAGCAGCTCGGCGTGCATGTCGATACTGTGACGGGCGGCGTAGTCGCGGTACATGGTATCACCGACACGCGGCAGACGGTGGCCGGAGCGCTCCTTGGCGGCGTTGAATCCGACAATGCGGGCCTCGCGATCGACTACCACAGTCACGAACGGGTTGCTGTCGAACAGGTCGTAGAGGAACGTGCCCCGGGCACGAAGAAACTCGTGCGAGGGAGGCCGGGAATCGGGGGGCTGGTCGGGCACGAAACCAGTATACAACGTGTTCGCTATTATTTTCCCTTCTTGTCGGGGCGTAGCGCAGTCTGGTAGCGCACCTGAATGGGGTTCAGGTGGTCGCTGGTTCAAATCCAGTCGCCCCGACCATCAGAGGGTCCGGCAGTCCGCAGGACTGCCCGACCCACACACATTTATTTGGACCACCCCAGAGACACAAGGCCCCCCGAACGCAAACGTTACAGGGGCCACTTTTGGGTGTTG
>CAZJJT010000090.1:0-11813 GCA_964546395.1 uncultured Fibrobacterota bacterium | reverse complement strand
TGTGCGAACTCGAATACAGCAAGGCCACGCGGCAGAAATGCCGCTGGGTCCTTGCCGTACCAGAGGGAGGCAGGTATCGGTGTCCAGAGGACCTGAAAGGGGCACGGGTCGCCACAGAACTGGTCCGGACCACCGCGCGCTATTTCCGTCGCAAACGCGTACCGGTGAAAGTGGAGTTCTCGTGGGGCGCGACCGAAGCCAAGCCGCCGCGGCTGGCCGACGCGATTGTCGATATCACCGAGACGGGGTCCTCGTTGCGCGCCAACCGCCTCAAGATAATCGACACCCTTCTGGAGACCAGCACGGTACTCATTGCCAACCGTGAGTCGTGGCAGCAGGAAGCCAAACGGCACAAACTCGAGAATATCGAGATGCTGCTGCAGGGCACGCTCGAGGCCGAGAACTACGTCGGGCTGAAATGCAACGTGCAGGAACGCAACCTTCAGAAGGTACTCGCGGTCATGCCGGCACTGCACAACCCGACTATCTCGAGCCTCTCAGACAAGGGATGGATAGCCGTAGAGACTGTCTTGCGCACCTCGGATATCAAGGTCGTGGTGCCTCGTCTGAAACGCGCGGGGGCATCGGGTATCGTGGAGTTCCCGGTTACCAAGATCATTGCCTGAGCCGCCGGCTCAGAGTTCGTGCAACCCGTCCGGGCCGTCTGCGTAGCAGGCGGCCCGTTCCACGTAGTAGTCGAGCAGCGCCTGGCCGGGGAACAGAGCCGACAGCAGGTGGCCCGGCGCGCAGTTCTTCGCCGCCGCCGCCATCAGCACGGCTTCGAACGCCCCGGGAGCGCCGCGTGCCTGCAGCGACAGCACCAGCGGGCGGATATCCCGCGTGAGCTTCTCGCCCTTTCTGTCGATCTCGATGACCGCGCTGTCGGCTGCGTTCAGCCATGCGAGCCGCTCAGCCAGGTCGGTGCGAGGCTGGTCGAGGGGTTCGAAGCGATAGCGGGCGGCATGCATGGCGGCGCTCAGCGAAACGGGCTTCGCTGCAAGCACCCGTGCCTCCACGAGTGCCACCTCCTCGGGCAGGAACCGGTTGATAGCCGACAGGTCGAGAGCGCTCTCCGACTCGCACACCATGTCGAACAGCTCCCGTTCACCGGCGACCCCGAGTGGAAGAGGCGGGCCGAACGCCACACGCGGGTGCGGACGGAACCCCTCCGAGTACTGCAGTCTCAGCCCCGAGGCGGCCAGTGCCCGCAGAATCACCTGTGTCAAGTCGAGGTGGCCCAGGAACCGCAGGGCTCCCGCTTTGCGGTATACTGCGCGATAGCGTGTGATGCCCTGCCCCGCCGCACCGCTCTTCATTGCCCGAGGCTTGCGGCCGAACAGGGACGGCTCTGCCTGGGCAGCCGTCCGGACAGTCCGATCGAGCAGTTTCCTGGGCACGAGCGAACATGCACCACAGGCGCTGCACTGCCCGGTGCGACAGTCGTCGCTGGGCACCCCCATCATCGCCATCTGCTGTTCGCCTCGGAGAAACTGCAGCGAAACCCCGGCATTGACATGAGCCCACGGGAGCGGTTGCTCTGCCGGGATCGCCGACAGGTACCGCTCGGCGCTCACCCCTGCCGCCCCGAATGCCGTGTGCCACGTAGCGGTATCCAGCAACTCATCCCACCCGTCAAGCCGTGCCCCACCCTTCCATGCGCCATACACGACCTCGGCCACGGCTCGGTCGCCACGCGCGAGCACCGTCTCGAGAGCACAGACCGAGGCCTCACGGTACGCGACTTTCACATTCCGACAGTCGGACAGCGCGCGCTTGATGCGCGCCCCCTTGCGCATCAGCTCCTCAACCGCCGCCATCGCTTCCCACTGAAACGGCGTATGCGGCTTGGGTGAGAACGGCGACACAGCGACGTGGACCGTTCGGCGCCGGGAGTGCGCCAGCACCCGCCGCGCAATCTCTCGACACAGTCGGATGATCGCCTCGATATCCTCGTCGGCTTCGGTCGGCAGGCCCACCATGAAGTAGAGCTTGAGGGTCTGGATGTTGCGCTCGAGCAGCAGGTCCGTCGCGGCCAGGATCTGCTCATCGGTGTACCCCTTGTTGATCACGTCCCTCAGCCGCTGGCTGCCCGCCTCCGGTGCAATAGTAATGGAAGAAGCGTGCGAGACGGCGAACAGGCGATCCAGCGTGTCGTTGTCCAGAGAGTCCACGCGCGTGGAGGGAAGAGAGAAACTCAGGTGACGCTGCTCCTTGAGTCCCTTGAGAGACTCGAGCAGGTGGGCCAGGTCGCCGTGGTCGGCAGTCGACAGGCTCAGCAGGCCGACCTCCTGCCACCCCGTGGCTGCGGTGCTCTGTTCGATCTGCGCGCTGAGCTCTTCGGCACTCCGCTCGCGCACCGGGCGGTAGCTCATGCCTGCGGCGCAGAACCGGCAGCCCCGCGTGCACCCCCTCATCACTTCGACAGCCAGCCGGTGGTGCACAACGTCCACAAGCGGCACCAGCGGGCACTCCGGGTAGTTGGTCGACAGAAGCGCGGGAACCCGGGCCGCACGTACGGTTACCCCCTCACCCCGCTCCGGTACCACGAACGTCCCCCTTCGCACGCCGCTCCAGTGTGAAGGGACATAGACACCCGGCACCCGCTCGAGCCGTCGCAGCACTCGTTCCTTCGGCAGCGTATCGCGCACCGCCTCTTCGAGTATGGCACAGATATCCACCACTGCCTCTTCCCCGTCACCCACCACCACGGCATCCACGAACGGCGCCAGCGGCTCGGGGTTGCCCATGCAGGGCCCGCCGGCAATCACCACCGGCCAGGGCGCTCCCCGCCGCTCTTCGCTGCGCACCGGGATTGCCGCCAGGTCGAGCATGTTGAGCACCCCGGTATACTGCAGTTCGTACTGGAGTGAGAAACCGAGCCAATGGGCCGCGGAGAGTGGTGCGGCGTACTCCAGGTCCCACAGCGGGATTCCCCGGGCGCGCATCAGTTGTTCAGCATCGGTCCATGGGTGGAAGCAGCGCGAGAGCGACCAGTGCTCATGCCGGTTCACCACGTGGTAGAGAATCTGCAGTCCGTGGTGTGACATGCCGATGTCGTAGATATCGGGAAAGCAGAACACGCCGCGCAACGAAATGCTGTGCAGGTCCTTGCGTACGATGTTCAGCTCGCGGCCCACGTAACGCATGGGCCTGGCGACGTGGGGCAGTACCTCACGTTCGACACGTCGTCGCAGGGAATCTGGAGGTTGGTGCATGGGCATCGCCGTCGCGGAGTCCTCCGAGGGACGGCGAAAATACGTTACCGGCCCTTTTCCAGACGTTCGGCAAGATACAGCGGCAGATGGTTCTCGACGATCTTCTTCTGTGTCACCGAGTAGTCGTACTCCACGCGCACTTCCTCGTACTCGTTGGCGCCCGAATCGTAGATCCCGTAGCACGAGCGCGGGTCGGAATCCCGCGGCTGTCCCACGCTGCCCACGTTGATCAGGTAGTCGTGCGCGCCGTTGAGCTGTACCGAGTGACCGTTATGCAGCATGATCTTGTCGTCTTCGTGGACCATGATTGACGGCCAATGGGTGTGCCCGATGAAATTGACCTTGTGCCGCAAGGCCCGGAACGCCTCGAAGATGGCGTCATCGCTGTCGGGAAAGATGTACGCCCACTCCTGCGGATTGACCGGTGAGGAATGCGTGAAGAAGATGCCGTCGAACTCCAGGCTGAGCGACAGCGACTTGAGAAATTCCTTGTTGGCCTCGCTGATGTGCTCCTTGGTCCACTCCATCGCCACGAATGCATAGTAGGTGAAGTTGCGCGTGTCAATCAGGCCGATGGCGGCGTAGTCGTGGTTGCCGGCCAGGCAGTGGCTCGCGCGTCCACGCACCAACTCGATACAGTGCTCCGGGTCGGGGTAGTACCCCACGATGTCCCCGAGGCATACGACCCGGTCCACCGCGCGGGTCTCGATGTCCTGCAGTACCGCCTCAAGCGCCTCGGCGTTGCCATGTATATCGGAGAGCACCGCATATCGCATACGTCAAGTTCCCCGCGCGCCTGCCGCCAGTTGATTTCACAGTATACTATCAAGAGGAACCGCCCAACAATACTATATTGTCGCCGGGGCGCGGGAGCGTCCGGAAGGGATGGGCGCGGGAGCACTCGATGAAGAGGCGGACGTACACTGATTCGCTGCGCACACTGCGCGAATGCCTCTCCCCCGCACACTCGGTGCTGGTCGTGGCCCACGACTACCCGGATCCCGACTGTCTCTCTTCCGCGTTCGCCGTCGAACACCTCTGCCGCCACTGGGGCGTGTCCACCACGGCAATCGCGTACGGCGGATTCGTCGGGCGACTCGAAAACCAGGCGCTCATCAGGCTCTGCGGGATCCCCGCCCGCCCGCTCGGGGAACTCAGTCTTGGGCAGTTTGACCGGACCGTACTGGTGGATGCTCTCCCCGGCAACAGCAACGTCTCACTTCCCGAGGAGCACTATGTCGATGCGGTTATCGATCACCACACCACCCGCGGTACCCGCCGTCTCGACTGCGTCCACGACATCCGCCCCGATACCGCCGCCACTGCGTCCATCGTCACCAACTACCTGATAGCCGCCTCCTACCCTATCCCTCCCCCCCTGGCAACCGCCCTGTTCTACGGCATCAAGACCGACACCGGCCACATGCGACAGGATGTCTCTTCTGATGACACGTTGGCGTACCACGTGCTGTTCGACATCGTCGACCACGCCCTTCTTGCGGCAATCGAGGATCCGCCCCGCACAGTCGCCTACTTCCGGATGCTGCACGACGCGCTGGAGAGCGCGGTGCGGTTCGGCAGGGTAGGGCATGCACACCTCACACAGATATCGGCGCCCGATCACGTGGCGGAGATGGCTGACTTCACGCTGCGACTGCACGATCTCGACTGGATGGTGAGTTCCGGGGTCGTCAGCGACTCGCTCTATTTCTCGGTACGCTGCAAGGAGGGCTACAAGGCCGGCATAGCCGCCGAGCGCATCTCACACCGACTGGGCGGCAGCGGCGGCGGGCATACCAAGCGCGCGGCCGGACGGGTCCCGCTGCTGGGCCGCGATCCCGCCGCTGTGTACCGCGACTTTGTCAGAACATTCAGGAGCGTGCTTCGTATTCGACAGGAGACCCCGGAGAGTATTTTGGGCGCTCAGTAGAGGGCGGGTTCTCCACGGAGCAAGGCGAGCATGTGGGATTACAGCGAGAAGGTCCGTGAGCATTTCCTCAACCCGCACAATGTCGGCGAAGTGGAGCGGCCGGACGGGGTCGGCGAGGTAGGCAATATCAAGTGTGGTGACGCCCTGAAACTGACGTTTCGGCTCGACGATCAGGGGCGTGTCGCGGACATCAAGTTCAAGACGTTCGGGTGCGGCAGTGCCATCGCCTCGTCGAGCGTCCTTACCGACCTGTGCAAAGGCAAGACGCTTGCCGAAGTCAAGACGATATCGAACAAGGATATTGCCGATGCACTCGGGGGGCTGCCGCCGGCCAAGATGCACTGCAGTGTGATGGGCCAGGAAGCGCTCGCGGCTGCCATCGCCTACTACGAGAGTGGCGGGAAAATCACGCAGCCACCCGAGAAGGACGGTACGGTGGTGTGCACGTGCTTCAGTGTCACCGACCGTGAGATCGAGAAAGCGGTCCGCGAGAACCACCTCACTACGGTTGAGCAAGTGACCCAGTACACGAAGGCGGGCGGGGGCTGCGGAGGGTGCGTTGAGCAGCTGCAGCAGATCCTCGATCGCATCAACGGAACATCGACGCCGTCCCCACGACAGGAAGCACCGGGCCGCATGACGAACCTCGAGAAGATCGACAAGATCAAGCAGACGCTGGCATCCGAGGTCGCCCCAGTGCTGGCGCAGGACGGCGGCGGGTGCGAACTGGTGGATGTCGACGGGAACAATGTCTATATCAAGTTTACCGGCCATTGCGCGGGGTGTGTGTACGCCAGGCAGACCCAGTACTCGGTGGTGCAGGACACCCTCCGCAAACGCGTGCTACCTGAACTCGTGGTGCAGGAGGCCTGAGAATCCCTGATACCACACCGATGGCGTACCGATGAGCGAGAAACCTGACCCGCAGAAAACTTCGGGGAGAAGCCCTGAACCGCCCGCCGGACAGCCGGAGGGGGCAGCGACGGAAAGTCACGCGAGCGGTCACGCACGCGATCCGGGGCCTGCACTGCCGGCAGAGCCCGTGTCTCAGCAGAACGCGCCTCCTCCTCCGGCACCCGGCTACGAGAAACTCAACCGGCGGGCGCTGCTGGTCCTGCTGCTCATCCTCGCCGCCGCGTTTGTTCCCCTGCTCCGCTTGTTCGTCGCGCCACTGGTTGTGGCGTTCACGATTGCCACGCTGTTCTACCCGTTCTACGACTGGGTCCTTGGCCGAGTCGGCGCCAGGCGCAGCGGAGTTGCATCGTTTGTCACCTGTCTGGTTCTGCTCCTGGGCCTGCTCGTGCCGACCTACGTCGTTGGCCACCTGGTTACCGTGCAGGCAGTTGACCTGTACAATACCGCGGGGCCGAAGATCCGCGAAGTGATCCAGAAGGGTAACGAAGGACCACTGGGGAAACTGCGCAACAACACCGCGCTCAGGTGGCTTCGCCTTCACGACATCGACATCCAGGCGCCGCTACAGGAAATCGCCAGGGCAACCGGCAAAGTGGCCTCGTTCGTGGTGAACAAGACCTCCATCGGTATCCTCGCTGTCGCCGCCAATCTCTTCGTCGTGTTCTTCACGCTGTTCTACCTGTTTCGTGACGGGCGGAAGTTTGTCGATCAACTGCGCTACCTGAGCCCGCTGCGAAGTCAGTACGAGACGATGCTGTTCGAGCGGTTCCAACTGATCTCGCGCGCCTCGCTCAGGGGAACCGTGCTCATAGGCGTCATCCAGGGAACGCTGGGCGGATTGACATTCCTGATGTTCGGCATCCGCACCTGGCTGCTGTGGGGATTCGTGATGGTCGTGATGTCGGTCATACCGTTTACCGGGGCATGGTTCGTGATGGTTCCTGCTGCAATCATCCAGATGGCCCTCGGCAACTGGGCCCAGGGCATTGCCATCCTCGTCATCTGCATCGGCGTGGTCTCCACCATCGACAACCTCCTTCGGCCACGACTGGTGGGTACCGAGGCCAAGATGCACGATCTGCTGATATTCTTCTCGACACTTGGCGGAATCAGCGTATTCGGCGTGCTCGGGTTCATCGTTGGCCCGGTGATCGCCGCGCTGTTCGTGACCGTGCTGGAGATCTACGCCCTGGAGTTCCGGCCGATGCTGAACTCTCCGGCAACTCAGCCGCCGTCCTGAAGCCCGTGCTGCTCAATTCCCGGCTGCCCGTCCCGCGGTCATGAGAAACACCGGGAATGTTCTCGTCGTGCCGTCGGCACGACCCCGCGTCACCTCCATGCAGCTGTCCCAGTGCTCTACGTGCAGGCCGAGGGGCTCGAGGAGACACTCGAACTGCTCGCGAGTGAACCCGTGGTGCCCCTCAAATCCCTCGCCGTGGAACGCACCGCCCTCCGCTACCAGATCGGCAACGCACAGGCGACCGTCCGGCGCAAGCATTGTGGCAAAGTGCCTCAGCACCGGCTCGAGCGGCACCACGTGGTGCAGCGACATCAGCGCACACACCAGCTCGAAGCTCCCCGCAGGCGGCGGCTCAGCAGTCAGGTCCAGCTTGAGCGTCCGCATGTTCGTCGCACCCGTCTGCGCGATTCTGCTGTCGGCAGTGTCGAGCATGCCCTGCGAGCTGTCCGCAAGCACCATCGGGCCCACGTCGGAGTGGAGCGCGAAGCTCAACAGCCCTGTGCCGCAACCGTACTCGAAGACGCGTGTCTGGGGCGTGAGCGGCACCCGCCGCGCGATGCACTCCGCGGCCCGCCGCGCTCGCTCTCTCTTGCCCTCATCATCCCAGTGTGCTGTGCTCCGGTCGAAGGACCCGCGATCCATGGCACCTCCCCGTACGTGTCGCGCAAAATAGGTCCGCGCAAGTAGATTGTGAACACACCTTCTCACCGGGGCGCAGCGCCGTGAGCGATACCAGCGACGATACCACTCCGCCTTCAGTCCGCCTCGCTCGCAGGGAGTTTCGCCTGTTCACAGGCACTTCCAGCGGCCCGCGCCTCCGCGTCGTCTCCACTGTCCGGCTGTACCGTCAGGCCGCGACCAGGGAAATCACCCGCGAGGACCAGGTGCTTGAGGTCGGCTGTTCTACCGGAGAAACCACGCGTCTGCTGGCCACGACCGGCGCAACCGTGCTGGCGGTCGACACCGCCGAAGAGCTCTGCGTCAGCACGGCCGAGCGGCTGAAGGCGCACGAGAACGTATCTGTGCGACACGTCGATGCCCGCAACGTGCCTTCACTGGTCAAACTGATGCCGCGACCGGACGTGGTGCTGATCGACGTGGGTGGGTCAGCGCAACTGAACACGGTTGCGTTTGTGGTCCGGCAGTGCCTCAAAGCGTTTGAGCCGCGGCTGATGGTGGTGCGCAACACCGAACTTGCGGCGCTTGCGTGCCTGATAGAGAGCGTCGAGTGCCCGCTGGAGGAGGACTGGCCGTTCGAACCGATGAACACCGGTGACGAATCGCAGATGAGACTGGAGCACCTCCTCGCCGTATCACGCAGCGAAACAGCTGCCAGCAGGGTCTTCGCCGCACGACGGTTGCGGCTGTACGACGATCCACGCGCACACAAGCGGCTCGAGGAGCTTGCCGTGGATCCCCAGCCCCGCGTACAGCGCGTGGCCAGAGCGGTACTCGACGATATCGAGCGACAGAAGGCCCAGTGAAGCTACGCGATCTCAATCCGCTTGCTTAACATCTTGTCTTCGTTGAAGATGAAGTATGCTCTGAACGGTATCCCATCGAGCGCCAGGGGCAACCAGTACTGGTCGTCTTCCCACATGCGCTTGTAGGGGATCCGGTCGATGGGGCACCAGAACGGGTCGGCTTCTGGAGTAGAACCCGGCGTACCCGTGTGGTGTGAAGCGAAAAACACGGTTCCGTGCAGCTTGTAGCCGTCGGTGAACTGGAAGAACAGCTCCCCTGTTTTGCGCAACCCCGAGGGTACCACGCGGACTTCTTCGCGGACCTCACGCACCGCGGCCTGCTCCGGGGTTTCGCCAGGGTCGATGCGTCCGCCCGGTGCGTTGATCTTGCCGGCACCGAGCCCCGTCTTCTTGTGAATCAGCAGCACCTGCCCATTGTCCCGTACGAAGCAGAGCACTGCCGCCTCGGTGGGTGTCCAGGTGTCCCAGTCGATCCCACCGACATCCCGGCAGCCGTCCTCTTTGCTGTCAACCTTGCTCATGCGTAGAGTGCGACACCCAGTTCGCCCGCCACACCGGCAAGCCTCCTGTCGGCAGTTGCGAGAGCGGCGTCACCTCGCGAGGCCAGCCAGAGATACGATGCGTCGTACATGGTGATCTCCATCTCGTGCGCAAGCGCGTATGCGCCCTTCACCAGCACGGACGTGTGCTCGGCGTAGCGTATCGGAAGCGCGAGGAAGCGTTCGAGTTGACCGGCAGCGCGCCACGCATCACACTGCCCCCTTCGCACCTTCTCAAGTACGACACTTGAGAACTCTGTCAGGAGCAGTCGCGGAGCAATCCCCAAGACGGCGCCCACGCCGAACTCCGCCTGCAGACGGTCGGTCGACTCCTCGTGTTGCTCCGGGAAGAACCATGGGACCACGGCAGAACAGTCGAGTACCACCGGCCTCACGCGTCGCGGTCTTCGCGGATGAGCTCGACGCTGCAGGAAGCTGTGCCGTGCTGCTTGGCGATATCCTCGCGCACCGCGAGTATCTCGCGGAAGAGGTCTGGGGAACGGGGATACTCGTGGGGGACGAGCGCGGATTCCAGCAGTGACAGCGCCTCGTTCGCCAGCGACCGATGGTTGGTTCTGGCAGAGGTCACGAGTTCCTCGTAGACCCTGTCAGGAACATTTCGCAGCTGTATTGTATGCATAATAGCCCCTGTTTGGTGCCAAGTATACTCTATGTGTTGCCATTACGCAAGCAAAAAGGGTGTATTGGAGATACTGACTCCACTTCCACAACCACGGCCCCGGAATCCTCGGTCACCCGACCCGACACCCGGAACGCTTCCTGATGTACCAAGTGCCGCGCGAACTGGGTGTAGACCTGCGGGAACAACACTGTTTCAATGATACCCGTCTCGTCCTCGAACGTCACGAACTGCATCCCGTCTCCCCGCTCCGTGGTGAGCGTGCGAGAGCACACACACCACCCGTAGAACGTCACTTCTCTGCCAACCCGCGGCCGTATGCCGCTTACCGATACGACTCCGCCGTCAACGGCTGGTCGCACGAGGGTGAGCGGATGCTGTTCGGTGAGAAACCCGAGCATCTCGTACTGACAGCTGAGAGACTGCACGCGCGCATAGGGACGCAGTCGCGGCGTGACGGTGTCGCCTCCGTCGCGGAACAACCGCCGCAACTGCCAGAACAGGTGTGAGCGGTTCGCTTCGAGGTCGAGGGAGTCACACGCCCCGGCCATCACCAGTTTCTCTGCATCCGTCTCGCGCAGCCCGGCCCGTTCGACCAGTTCCGCAAGCGTCCCGTATGCCCCACCACGCTCCCGTGCCGCCACCACCCGCTCCGCGACTTGCTGGCCGAGCCCCTTGACAAGATGGAGCCCTGTCAACAGCTCTTTGCCGCGCGAGCGACAACGCACGTCGCTCACGTTCACGTCCGGCGCCGCCACGCGAATCCCCATCCGCTGGGCCTCACTGACATACGCCTGTGTCGAGTAGAACCCGCCGAAATTGCTTATCACACCGGCCATGAACGCCGACGGCGCATGCACCTTGAGCCACGCCGCCTGGAACGAAACCTGCACGTAGGAAGCTGAGTGCGGCTTGCAGAACGAGTACCCCGAGAACGCCATCATCATGTCCCACACCTGCTCAATCGCCCGGTTCGATACCCCGTTTCGCCGCGCTCCATCGACGAACGCCGCACGGTAGTCCTCCAGTTTCCCGCGCCTGGCCTTTTTCGCCATCACCTTCCGCAACCCCTCCGCGTCGACCACCGAGAACCCCGCCAGCGCCATTGCCACCCGCGTGACATCCTCCTGGTACACCATGATACCGTAGGTTTCGCGCAGAATCTCTGCCAACAGGGGGTGTACCGGAGCATAAGCTCCCCCATGTAACCTTCTGATATATTCTCGATTATGCCTGTTTGCCGCTGGGCGTATCAGCGAAGAGTGGATGACCATATGCTCGAAATCACCAGCTTTGGATTTCTCCTGCAGCAGACGCATGGCAGGCGACTCCACGTAGAATACCCCCATGGTTTTCCCCCGTGCCAGCAGGTCCACCGTGGAACCGTCCGAGGCGGGGTCCCACCCGGCCTCATCGAACACCCCTCCCTCGTTTCGAATGTTGTCGATCGTGTCGCGAATAACCGCCAGTGAACGGTTGCCAAGGAGGTCTATCTTGACCAGCCCCATCTCCTCAACTCCGTCTTTCTCCCACTGAACGATAGGATAACCCTTTGCAGAGTACTGAATTGGAGCTTCACGACCGATGGGTCCAGGAGTGATGACAACCCCGCCGCAGTGGGTGCCGATGCTGCACGGCATGCCCAGAAGACATTGTGCATCAGCCACGACCGACTGCCACGGTTCGTCCAGCACCAATCCCTTCGTGGTTGCAGCAGAGTCGACTTCGTGGGCAATGCGTGCAGCTCCGTCGAAGTGGAACACGTCCGGCATCTTCTTCGTGACCTGCGATATCTCCGACTCCGTAAGTCCATACACCCTGCCGACTTCCCGCAACGCCATTTTCATCCC
>CAZJJT010000089.1:0-11823 GCA_964546395.1 uncultured Fibrobacterota bacterium | reverse complement strand
GCTCGCCTCGGTGCAGGTGGGGAGGGATGTCATCCCCAACCCGCTGACCCTCGATGCGGTCGCGGTGGACTGGGAGCGCATCGCGCTGAGCTGGAACGATATCACCAGCACGGGCGCCACCATGGTGCGCGTGTTCTACGACACGCTGCCCATACCGCTCAACGCCGTGGATGTAGTTACGGGGTTTGCGCCGTTGCTGATTGCCGACACCACGCTCACCGCCGACACGGCGATCAACCTGCGCGACGAGACGGTCTACTACTTCGCCGCCCAGGCCTACATCGACAGCCAGTGGACCGCGGTCACCGCCGCTTCGAGCGCGTTCGATACCACGCTCGCACTCGACACCGCCCGCGTGGTCCCCAACACCATCGTGGTGGCGAGCGTCACGTTCGATTCAGCCGCCAACCGTATCGTCATCCGCTGGAACTTCGACTACCGCACCGCGGTGCAGTACGGCTATGTCATTGGCACCGACAGCACCGCGCTGCTTACCGCGATCCCCTCGTCGTGGATCACGCCCACCGACTCGGTGGTCACCACCTACATCAATCTTGGCGAGGATATCCTGTTCAATACCACGTACTACGTCGCGCTGCGGCTGCAGCGCGTGGGCGGACTCCCCAGCCCGTTCAGCATCGACGCCGTCGGGTCGGTCACAACCGGACCGTTCTCCTGGGAGCCCATCCGCTACTTTGTCAACCCCACCGCCGATACGGTCAGGGCGTTCAACAGCCACGTGGCTCTGTGGTATGACGGCACCTGGGGTGCGGGGATCGTGGCCGACACACTCGACATCTACACTATCGATCCGGTGCCGCAGGGCCTCATCCCGGTGAGTCTCGCGTTTACTGCCCGCCGCAATCTCAACGGACCGGCGGTGAGCTTCGCACTGGCCTATGACTCGCTGCCCAACGGGTACAGCGAGAGCGCCGTGCGGATGTACCACCGGACGACTGACGGGCGATGGATGGTGTTTCACAACTCGGCTGTGGTGAGTGGCAGCGGGATGGTCCGTGCGGTGACGCGGTTTCTGATCGATGAGGCGTTCGTGCTGATGGTTGACACGGTGGCGCCGACTGTTACACCGCTGGCGAACATCGACACAATCCTGCAGCCCGGCGCGAGCTTCGCCGACAGCGTACGCGTGGAAGACAATGTCGCCAATGTGGTGGTGACCTACCTCAGCGGGCGTGCTGATGTGGCCCCGCGGCCCGAGATACCCGACACACTCGACCAGGCTATCGGGATCTCGGGCGCAACGGTCTCCGGACTGTATGTCACCGCCGCCAACGGCGTACGGGTATATGCAGTGGTGAGTGACGGCGTGCATCGGGACACGGTCAACCTGTCGCGCCGTGTCGCCGTGGCGTCAGCCAGCGACGTCTCCATTACGACGCAGAACTGGACCCCGGTCCGCACCAATGTCGACCTCGACTCGAGCGGTTTCGACCGCATGCTGGCGGCGCACCTCGACGGTGGCGCGTACGACAACACGGTGTGCCGGGCGTTCCGCTGGGCCGACTCGTCGGATGCGGGGATCGCCCCGGCGGGGAGCAACGACGGGTGGGTGGAGTACCGCGACTCGATCGCGCCGTTCTTCGAGCTGGTGCCGGGCCGCCTGATGTGGATCAAGTCCACACGGACCGGCCTGCTCGACTTTGATGGCGGCGTGACCACGTCGCTGCGCGATACCGTCGACTTCACGCTTCCCGCGACCGCATGGACCGACTTCGCGCTGCCGTACAGCTTCGCGGTCCGCGTGGGCGACGTCCTCGACGCCACGGGCGGGCAGTCTGATTCGCTGCAGGTGTACTGGTGGGAGCGGGGCGGTGACGGGCTGTATGCCACTGCGCCGCTGTACATCCGCAAGCTCCCGGATGCGGCGATGCGCGACCGCACCAGCCAGCTCCACGCCGGTGCCCTCGACTGCTTCAGCGTCTACAACCCGCTCGGTACACCCGTCACGCTTCGCATTCCGCCCACCTGCGCGGCCATGTCGAGCGTGAGCAAGTCACTGGCCCGCCAGCAACTCGCACCCGGCACGTACGCACTGCGCGTTCGCTTGCGCGGGAGCGCGGGCATCAACGTGTGCGGCTACGAGGCAGGCAGTCTGCGAAGCTCGACGCTGCTTCCGGCAAGCCCCGGGTTCAGGCAGTACGGCGTGCAGATTCGCGAAGGGAGCAGCTACTACGGACACGCCGTGCAGCACACACTCGACAGCGCGGGCGGCAACGCCTGGGTGCTTTCGTTCTACAACGCCGAGAGCGCACCGCGCACCATCAGGTACACAATCGAGGGCGTGGAGCAGCTCGGCGACAGCGTGTTCGCTTCGGTCGTCGACCGGGTGTACGGGCTCAAGCGGCCTGCCACCGACAGCCTGCTCAGCCTCACCGTTCCCGCCAAGTCTCGGGTGGAGCGCGTGCTTGCGGTCGGCCCGGCCGGCTACGCCGAGCGCTTCCTGATGGCGGTGGTGCCGTTCGCACGGTTTGCGATGTTCCCGAATCCGTGCCGCGGCGTGCTGCACGTGCGCTACATGATGCCGGTCGGGGTGCGGCAGGTACACTGCCGGCTGTTCGATGCCGCCGGGCGAGTGGCGTGGGAGTACACGCAGAGCGACGTGCGCCCGGGCGCGGTCAACACGGTGGTGTGGGACGGGCGCAACACGGTGGGGCAGGTGTCGGCCAGCGGCCACTACGTGATGCAGCTCCGGGCCATGGGTGATGACGGGCGGGTGGTGAAGGTCCTGCGCCGGCAGGTGGTGATGGTGCGGTGAACTGGGTGGTTGTGCGCGACTGCTGTGGGTGATTCTCCCCCCCGATGTGGTGGACCGAAGTACGTGACTCGTGCGCTCCTGGGCCTCACGCTGCTGGATCTACGGGGCAGGGTCGCGCTACGAAGCACACACGGTAGCCACGGAGCAGTGAGCGTGGTCGACACACCCCTGGGCGCAGGCACGTACATGATTCGCATGACCGCTGCCGATGGCGCTGGTCGGGCGGTTCCTGTGGTTCTGCAGGCGAACTGACTTCGGGGATCAACGAACTGGGGGTGGGAACAGCAGCGTGTTCCCCTCGCCCGTCAACTGCACTCCATAGGCCGGCTCCTTCGCAGACACACTCCGGCCACACAGATCAACAGCCCTGGATTCGGCGGCAACAGACGCGTCGCGGTGGGGCGCAAGCGGTGTGACCCTTCCTGCCGCACTGCTCTCAAACACCGGTGCCGATGGCTGCAGGGGTGTGCCGCCGAGGGTCGACATGCCCGATGCTCCCTGGCCGCCGCCCAACTCCACGACCGAGGCATCATGTCGCCCTTCCCGCGAACCGCCCCACAAGCCCTTCGACCGACCTCGTCCACTCACTCACAATCCGCTCGTACAACAGACTGTCCTCCGCTTTGTCAATCTTGCCGCTTTTCTCCATCAGCGCTATCGACCTCCTTACCCCCTCACGCCAGGTGATCGTGTAGCGGTACCCGAGATCACGCCTGGCGGCCGCATTGTCAAAGATGTTGTTGTACTGGAAGTTCATCCACACCCAGGCCGCATCCTGCGGCGCAAGCTTCACCAGGTACTCCGTGGGAACGTACACGAACCCGGGCATCGCAACCCCGAGCACGTCGGCAACAGCCCCGAAGTACATCTTCCAGGTCATCCACTCTTCGCCTGTCACGTGGTAGCCCTTGCCGATTGCCGCATCATTGCCCGCTGCCGCTACGAACGTCGCCCCCACGTCGTCACGGTGCGCCGACACCCAGAACGAACTCCCGTCACCCATCACAATCACCGGCTTCCCGTCGCGAATCCGTTTGATCAGCGCTTCGCCGTTGCCCACGAGCGGTATCGGCCCCCACCCGTCCTGGTAGGTGGCGGCCGGACGGATACTCGTGTACGGAAACCCCGACTTCACGTGCGCTTCCTCGAGCAACCGCTCGCACTTCCCCTTGTCGAACGCGTACGGGAACGTCGGGCTCGGGTTACGCTCGGCATCCTCGGTGATCGGGTACTTCCTCGCCGGCTTGGTGTACACATCCACGGTACTGCAGAAGATGTACTGGGCGGTGCGGCCCGAAAACGCGCGGATCGCGCTCTGCACCTGCTCCGGATGGAACGCGATCATGTCGATCACGCAGTCGAACGGGCCCGCGGCGGCCATGGTAGCCTCGAACGCCGCGAACTCATCCCGGTTGCCCGTGATCAGGTCTACCGTGCCCGCAAACTCGTCGCTGGTCTGGCCGCGATTGAAGTGCGTCACCCTGTCGCCACGGGCGAGGAGCCCGCGGGTAATCGCCGTGCCGATGTTGCCGGTACCGCCGATGAGAAGAACGTTCACCGCAACCTCCATCGCCGCGTCGCGTACGCGGTGTTCTCCTCAGCCGGCCCCGTACCTGCCGTACCGCCCCACGCAAAAATAGTTGCGCGTCCACGCCTCGCCCCGTCACCACCCTGCTTCATCAGAGAAAATGCTGGTGATAGACGTAATATTACAGCATACAACTTAGAAGATGGCAGCAAATGTGGTGTCCCAAATGTCCTGTCTCGGGTACATTACGAAGTGTCGCATGGCCCCTGAGGGGGGCCGTGGGCCGAACCTGAGCGACATAACCCAAGGTGGCAGCCATGCACGCACGTTTCGACACGACGCTCCGACACTCTCTGGCCGCGCGGTTGCTGGTTCCTCTGCTGGTATGCACGGCCATGCAGCCCTCAGTCGCGTTGAGCCAGGCCGATGCCGATGCGCTTGCAGCCCACGTGCTCGGCCAGCTCGGGCGCACGCGCGGCGTCGCGGCCCTGCCGCGGTGTGGTGACGGGACGTTTGCGGCGGCCCTGTCGAGTGCAAGCGGCATGCTCATACACGCGATGGATACCGATACCGCGGACGTGCGCGCGACGCGCGACCGCATCGCGCCCACCGGCAGGCTTGGCACGCGCGTATTTGTCGACCGGAACGCAGCGGTGCTCCTCCCGTACGGCGACAATTTCGTGGATCTGGTGGTGATGCACGACCTTCGGGACGAGGACCTCGCAGGGGTATCACTGGCCGCGGTCCGGGCCGCGCTGTGTCCGGGCGGCACGGCGTACCTGGGGCGGGCTGCCGGGGAAGGGGCGGGGCTTTCGCTCAGTGCCGTGCAGTCGTGGCTTGGTGGTGCGGGCGATGCTGTTGCGGTGACAGACGCGTTCGGCACGTGGGCCGTGCTGACCAAGCGGGATCCGCCGGGCACCGACGAGTGGACGCACCGGTTCCACGGTCCCGACAACAACCCTGTGTCGAGCGATACGGTTCTCAAGCCGCCGTTCATGCTCCAGTACCGTGTCAAGCCCTACAACAACGACCGCTACGTGAGCATGGTCAGTGCCGAAGGGCGCTCGTTCTTCTCGTACTGGTCGGGCCAGGGCCACTACCTGGCGGCGCACCGCATCTACAACGGCGAAGAGCTCTGGCGGCAGTACTTTCCGCATGACGGGGTTGCGTGGCCCGATATCTATCCTGCCAGTTACTCGACGCTGGCGGTGAGCGGCGACACGGTGTTTCTCGCACGCAAGAACCTTGTCCTTCGGATCAGGGGCGAAACCGGGGCGACAATCGATACGCTTGTGATCGATACCGGCACGAGCTACGTCAAGTGGCTGGCGGTTACTGGCGGCAGGCTCTATACGCTCACCGGCGCCCTCGCTCTTGATGGGAACGGGGCGTTCTACGGCACAATCCTGCGCTTCCAGCCGCTTGCCGGTGGTGCTGCGACGGTGATAGACGACGTGTCTCCCGGGGTAATCGACAACCGCGAACTGGGCATGGCGGCGGACAAGCTGTTCTACTATGTCAGTGGTACCCGTGTTGTCTGCCGCAACGCGCTCACCGGTGCGCCTGTGTGGGAGAACGCCACCATCGCGGCAACACTTGACGCGCACGGGACAAACAGCAGTGCGCTGACGTTCTGTGTGGGTGGCCACGAGGGCATGTTGTGCGGCTCGGAGGGGATCTACCTGTGCGCCGCCGAGGACCAGAATTTCGTGGCGCTGAGCGCCGCGGACGGCAGCGAGATGTGGCGGACTGTGTTCACCGGCAACCGGGCCCAGCACAAGTTCCTTACCGCGGGCCTGCTGTTCGGCAAGAACCTTGCCGACCACGGCATCACCAACGTGCAGACCAACGAGGATGTCACGAGCACGTTCTCGGGGTTCGACTGGGGCGGCGGGTGCGGCCCGCTCAGCGCTACCCCCAACTACGTGTTCAGCAACGTAGGCTCGCTGGTCGACCGCCTCGCACCGTTCACGAAGTACCAGGGCCGCGACTACAAGTCCGACTGCAGCACACCCCCCATCGTTGCCGGCGGCCTTGCGATTCACCCCTCGTCGGGCTGCCCCTGCCCCACGCTGCACCGCGGCATGATCTGCAACGCCCCCGCGGGCACGTTCGTGTTCGGGCAGAGCGCGGTGGAAGCCGAACGGCTCGAACGCGGACCGGCGTTCGGTGCTCTCTCGTCAAACGTGACACCCGACAGCCGCGACTGGTGGACCAACCGGGCCAACATGAGGCGCTCGGCGTTCCTGCCCGTGGTGCTCCCGGCCAGTCCGCGCCTGCTGTGGAAATACACGCCGGCGCGTCTCTACGATACGACCACTATCACCACGACCAAGACCAACCGCCAGGATGAACAGGCCACTCCCACCGTGAGCGTGGGCGGGTTCGTGTTCTGGGCGGGTTCGGACGGTGCGGTGCGGTGCTGGGACGGTTCGGCCGAAGTGTGGCGGTTCCAGACCGGCGGCCGCATCTTCAACACGCCGACAGTTACCGGCGGCTGCGTGTATGTCGGGTCGGGTGACGGGTACGCGTACTGCATCGACGCCGGCAACGGGCAACTGGTCTGGCGGTTCCGCGCCGCACCGGTCGACCGCCGTATCAACCTCTATGGCTACCTCAGCAGTATCTGGCCCGTGCTGACAGGTGTGCTGGTCCACGACGGGCGCGCGTACTTCGGGGCCGGCAGCGAGGATATCTACGGTTCTCATCTCTACTGTGTCGATGCGCTCACCGGGGCGCTCGTGTGGCAGAATAACGATGCGTGGCGGTTTGTCAGTACGCGTGATCCCGGGTTCGCACCCTCGGGCTACATGACTGTCCATGCCGGCAAGCTCTGGGTCCGCTCGCACAGCGGCCGCAACTTCTCGTTTGACCTGGCCACCGGCGCAACCATTGCCGCGCCGCCTACCATGGCGGGCCGCTGGTCCAACCCCAGCCTCCGCGGCCTCGACATCGGCATCATCGATGAGCGGCACATGTACTACGGCGGACGGCTCATCCACTCCGACTGGCGCGAACGCGACATGGCCCAGCGCGGCCTCTGGTACCATTTCGTAGAACTCGACAGCACCGGGGCCGAGCGCCATCCTGAACTGCAGTTTACCCTGTGGGCCTCGAGTGTGACCCCGGCCTGGGACGACACCACGTTCTACATCTGCGCCAACGGCAACCGCGACCTTGAAGCGTGGCCGGTGGCACGCCTGACACACGCGATAGACACGGTCCGTCTCGCGCACGACGTGCCGTCGCAGACCACGAGCGAATGGCCGAACTGGAAGCCGCCGGTGTATGCGCCCGACTGGGCGGCCGACTGGATGATAACCGATCCGACACTGCTGGCCCAATGGCGCATGCAGTCGGGGGACGCGAATCTGCTGATCGAGGTCGCGGCGCTGGCTGTCACCCAGAACGCACTGGTAGTGGCACGCGCGACACGCGGCCGGTACGGGAACACCCGCACGAGTTGGCCGTGGACCCTCACGTACATGGACAAGAGCACACAAGCCGTGCTGTGGGAAACGCCGCTTCCCTGCGAGCCGCAGTGGCAGGGGCTTACGGTCAACCGCAACGGAAGCGTCATCGTCACGCTGATAACCGGCGAGATCGTCTGCTACGGCGACGAGCTTGTCAGTGTCAGCGCCGGCGGGCCCGCGCACCGTGCCGCTGTTGCGCCACAGTCCTGCACCGCAGTCGCGGCGTGGCATCCGACACCGCCGACTTCCGCCGCGTTGCCGGCTCCAGCGGACGGTCCAGTCGCCGCAGTGTCGCTGCCTTCACTGCCACACGCCGAGCGGCTCGCTGCGGTTGAGCTTCTGCGGACGACGTTTGTGGTGGACACCACACCCTCGGTGGCCGCAGCAGAAGCCTGCCGGGCCGAGGGGTACGACATTTCTCCGTATTCGCCGCTTGCCCCGCCCCGGTTCGAGCCGCGGTCGATGCGGTGGAACCCCGAACGCCCCTGCCTCCGGGCAGTGTGTGCCGGTGCTGTCGCGGTGACGGACCGTGACTTGCGGACCCGCTGGACGCCGGCCTCTTCAGGGGTGTCCTCGGTGGTGCTGGATCTGGGCGGGACGCAGGAGGTCGGGGCGGTGAGCCTGGTGTGGTACGGGGCGAAGGACGCGGCCGCCAGTATCAGTATCGGGCTCTCCCGGGATGGCGACCTCTATGAGGAGGTGGACCGCGGCGTGCTCGAAGGGCGCGGGACGCGCGAAGCGCTGAGGACGTTTCTCGGCGACCGGGCGCGCTTCGTGCGCGTGCGGTTCACGCCGCAGCCGGATGCTCACTGTCCGAGCATCTACGAGATTGCCGTTCACGCCGGCGCTGCGCTCACGCTGGGGGAATGAGCGCGCTGAACCGGCCGTAGCCGAACCACTCGACAAACAGGTGCCTGCCGCTGCGTGTGAGCGTGGTGTGCAGGCGCGCACCCTTCGCATCGGTGACACGCGGCGCCGCATGCACATCCCTGAACACGAGCACGCACTGGCCGTGGCCCTCCACGCGGTAGGTGATACCCGCCTTCGATGCCCGTATCTGGCGCAGCCGCACGGTCGAGTACACCAGCACGGGCCCGGCCATGGCACGTCTGCCGAGGTTCACCACGGCGTGGTTCGCACCGTTGCGGAACAGGGTGTCGGGTATCTGCAGGGAGTGCTCCAGCAGTGAACCGTTGAGCGTGACACGCCCGATTGTGCCCGAACCGCGGTAGGTCACGTTCAGGTGCCCGCTGCGGTACTCGAAATGCTTCAGTGATTTCAGGTAGTTCGTGCCGCGCAGCGCGATGCCGAACGGCATGGCGCGTACGGCCAGGTTGGTGACTGCCGCCTGGAACGGCCCTGCGGAGAATGCCTGCGGACGGATGTCGTGGTACTCACCCCTCTTCGCCCCCATCACTTCCACCATCGTGTACGGCATGGGGTTGTAGTACGAGGGTTTCACATGGTAGGGGAGTCCAGCCTCGAGCGACTCCCATACGCCCCGCTCGTCGACAAACTCCGTATCGAGCCCGGCCAACCGCCCGTACGCCCCGCACGGCATCAGGCCCACCACCGACGCGGGAGTCAGCGGCCTGAAACTTTTCATGCGGTTGAGGTACAACTGCGCAAACTCAGGCATGTAGAACGCGGCGCTGCGGCTCTGGACCGCCAGCAGGCCACCCTCCAGCTCCCCGTCGCGGTAGGGCACGGGCACCAACCCTTTCCGCCCTTCGACTTTGTAGAGCGCCCGCATGTTGCGCTGGAGCAGGGAGCGCAGAAAGCGTTCGCTGCGGCGGGCCTTGCCGACAAACGCGCGGGACTTCGCGCCGGTGGTAACCGATGACAGCATGAGGTAGATGTTGTACATGTTGAGATTCATCCCGAACTCATACACGCGTTCAATCGCCCGCCCTTCATAGCGCGGCGCCCGCTGCGCGCGGCCCATCGGTCGGCCCACGGCAGCATCCCAGCCGAAATCGCCGGTGCCCGCGAACGGGTCCTCCGAGCCGCCCCCGATATAGTAGGTCCCGAGCGCGCCCACCTTCGGGTCATGACAGTAGCGCTCCACCCAGTCGACCGCATCCTCGAGCACCTTCAGGTACTTCCCACGCACGAACGTCTGCTCACCGGTCATGCCCCAGTACATAAACGCAGGCCATACCGCGCACAGCACCCCAAACTCCTCCCGCTTGGTGATACGGCCGTTGGTCAACTGCCCGAAAAACCTTCCCTTCGGGGGGGTGTTCTGACTGGTGGGGTTGGCGAGAAGGAATTCGAGCCAGAGCTTGAGGAAATGCTGCCAGCCGGTCTGGCTCATGCTCGCGGAAGTCACTGAGCCATCGGTGGTCCAGATCAGGTAATACACATACTTGAGCGCAGCACGGATGGCCCCGGAGGCATCCTGCACCGAGAGGAGGTGACGCACGTTGGTGTCGTAGAGTCTCTGCAACTCGGGGTTGGCCTTCACGACCACTCCGCCGGCGCGTGACTGCTCCGCGATCAGAGACTCGTTGCGTGACAGGGTCTTCCGTACGGGCGCGGCAGCGACCGACCGGGCGACGCGACTGACATGTTCGGTGATGAGTTCGCCGGCCAGCACGAGCAGCTGCCCTGGAGCCAGCACTGCCCGCGCCCAGGTACTTCTGCCCGTGTCGGTCTCGGGTTGGTGCCAGAACGCTGCGCCGGTGCGGCTCAGGCAGGCGGCACACTCAAACACCCGGCCTCTGTCCGGGTGACGGACCACGAACGCACGGGGCGACCGCTCGTGCAGCGTGTCCTGCTTGTCGCACTTCAGGTCGACCACCTCTTCCTTCTCGGCCCACACGAGTACCACCGGCTTGTCGATCAGCGATGCGATGTGGAGCGTCTGCTGCTCGAAGCTGAGCACGCTGTGAAACGGCTCGTAGCTGCAGGCGATGAAGCGCTTGTGGCCGAGTTCGGGGAACAGAATCTGGTCGAATATGCTCGTGTGATCATCACGGCACGAGAAGTTCCGGTCATGGTAGTCAACCGACTTCCCCGCCTGCGGCGAGAGCCAGAGGTCGAGCGCGTTGCGGTGAAGGTTGAAGTCGATGCGGATGCCCATGCGGCTGTGCAGCAGTATCGAGGACTCGAGTGTGCCGCCGGGTGAAACCGTGAAACTGTAGGAATCACTGTCTGAGACATTGCTGAGCAGCGGGTCACGGGAAGTCCGTGAGCGGCGATGGGCACGTGTAGCCATGGCATTCTCCTTCGGGGGAACGGAGCCGCTAATATAGCGCACAGTGGACGAGTCTGGGTGTTTCTGCGGCAGGGATTGCCGGAGGGGCACTACTTGGAGACCACCATCTCGCCCCAGGAGCAGATGCCGCTCTCGGAGGAGTACGGGTCGCTGCCGCGCCACCGCAGCGAACACACCGCGCCCGTGTCTGCGTCCATGTCGTTGTAGCCGATCGTGAACGCATGGCGTCCCCGGTGCCTCCCTGCGAGAGTCCCCCCAAGGTGCGACCAGGGAACCGTGAAAAGCGCCAGACGGGTACGGCTGTCAACCACGGCTGTCTGCACCGTCACGGAGTCGAGTTGCGCCTGTGTCCCCGCCAGAGCCCTGGTGGTGGTGTAGAAGTCCCACTGCTCGGGGACGAATCTGCCGTGCGCGAGCGTGGTGCTGTCAGGCACCCCCCCGAGCCAGACCTTGTAGTGATGACTGGTGGGGGTGAACGCCCAGTTCTGCGTGGAGATGAGTCTGTCGGAGGAGATCTCCTCGGGAGGAAGAGCGTCCAGGAAGAAATCGACCACATCGTACTTCCAGTCCTGTTTCTGCTCGGCAATGCGTTGCCAGTGGTCATCGCTGACGCTGCAGAGTACCCGAAGCCCTTCCGGGGTTGCTGCGGCGTGCACCCGTACCTCGGCATCCGATGGCCCGGTCCAGCTGTCTCGTCCCGCAACCGAGTGCGTGGCAACGCCAAGTTGTGCACCGGTCCCGCTCATCGCTGCCTGCCAGCCGTTGAGTTGGCTCGTATCCCGACCGGCAAGTCGCTTCTGCTGCCTGGAGTTGAGCCATGGGGCAG
>CAZJJT010000088.1:0-11853 GCA_964546395.1 uncultured Fibrobacterota bacterium | reverse complement strand
ACCAGCGAAGGCCTCGTGCGACCACCCGCCCCTTCGCTCCGATAGGTCCACGAGGCCTTCGCTGGTGGGGCCGTGTGATGAACGCCATGATACCGCGCATGATCTCAGCACCCCCGAAGTTGTAGCTGGTCAGGCCGGCCATGAGCGAGCGGAACCCGTCATCAAAGCCTGCCACCGAGATACCCTGCGGCACGCGTATACCTCGTCGGTTCAGGTGGCTCAGGCAGGCCAGGGCCGTGACATCGTTGTCGCCAACCCAGCAGGTGATCTTTGCTCGGCCCAGGGCCCTGTCGAGCACTTCGCTGAGGCCGGCTTTCTCGGTGATGGTGTTGAGTGATGTGCGGGCCAGGCCAAGGAACTCCTGCGATGCCCGGCGCAGTTCGCGTTGGTCGCTGGTGACTGGTCCGGGGCTTGGGTTGTAGAGCAGGTCGGCTGCCTGCCGCGCGGCGTTGGCGAACGTGAGGTCGTGGATCCCATCGTCGCCCAGGTCGATGGCGAACAGCTCGACCGAGCCGCTGCCTCGTGTGCTAAATACCTCGAGAAGCCCCTGCCAGCGCACCCACGAGTGTCCATCTCCTTCGCGATGATCGGTGGTGATGAATGCCAGGTGGCGATGTCCAAGCCCGTACAGGAAACGTCCCATCTCGACAGCATCCGCAGCTGCGTTGCCCAGGGTAAACCAGGCCATCTCGTCCTCGCGGCCGGCAGTTGCGAATGGACGGCCGGTCCATGACTCGGCAAGCACCGCGATGGGTGCGGAGAATCGACGCAGGGTCTCGATGATGCTGGCAGTGAACTCGGGCGGGATGCCTGTTTCCCAGAGCACGAAACCCAACGGCCTGATACGCTTCATCTCGTTGATGACCTCGCGCGATGACTCGCCCTCGAACAGCATGTCAAACGAGTACATGACCAGCCGGAGTTCCAGGCGCGAGCATTCGGCCTCAAGCGCCCGAAGCTGGTCCTGGGTACGCGATGAGACCATGTTGAGGCGTCCGCCCAGACCCCAGGCAATGAGTACCACCGTGCGCCCGGATGCAGGCTCCAGTTGTGTCGCGCGGCGGTAGGTTCTGCCGCGGCGCTGCAACTCGCCCGCTTCGCACAAAGACTCAAGCGCCCGACGAACCGTCCAGTACGAGGCGTCGTGACGGCGGCCGAGCTCCTTGATACTCGGGAGCGGCTCATCGGTGGCGTACGACCCGTCTGCAAGCGATGCGCGGATCTCGCGCTCGACACGTACAGACTGGTTGCGCGCCCTGCCGTGCGACTCCAGGTGCCGAAGCGTACGCTTCTGGGCCTCGGCGTAGCCGGCGAGCATGATCCGCCTGCCGCGTCCGCCTGCAAGTGTCCGCTCGTCTATCATGGCCCGCACCACACGCCACAGGGTCATCCGCGACACCTTCGCCCCGGCCGCCAACTCGTCAAGACGGGGCAGCACGGGGTTGCCGCTGCGCTCGCACTCCCCGATCACCTCGAGCAGGTGCTGGCGCGCTCGCAGAATTGCGTTTGTCGGCTCCCGGGCTCCCATAGCAGGATTATACTCTATGTTCTTGCCATAGGTATGCACGAAACAGCCGGACTACACCCCTTCCCCGTACCGCTATTGTATCGAACACGGGGCACAACCAGCATGGGCCACCCGGCCAACACCACGCTGCGGGGGAGATTCATTGTGAACACAACGTCAAGATTCCAGCCAGTTGCCGTGCTGCTCATGGCAGCCTTTGCCAGCCATGCCGCTCTTGACTCGGGCATGGTGCTTCTCAAGACCATATACGAGGGGGCGTCCGGGTCCACGGGCAAACTCGAGATCGTCTTTCTGTCAACCATGGATACACTCGTGCTGCAGGACGGAGGCGTGAAGAACGGCAGGTTCTCACCCGACGGCCAGAAGGTGTGTTTTGATGCCAGTTCGGGTGAATGGGGCCACGTCCTGTACACCGTGAACATTGACGGGACAGACAAGCGGCAGATCTGCAACGAAGTAGACGGCATGCATCCGTGCTGGAGCACCGACGGGTACATCTACCTTACCGGTGTCGGAGAGCCGTCTGTCAACCGGGTGTCCGCCAACGGCGGGGCCATGCAGACTGTCTGGACTGAGCCGTTCGGCACAAGGCATCAGGCCAAGGACGGTACCTGGGTGGGCAACAATATCTACGAAGGCTGGGTATCGCTGGATGGCACGAAGGCGATTGGGACAGTCTCGAGGTACCAGTCGCAGACTGGAGGCTCTGTCATATCGTATGCCCAGTTGAACATCAACCTGACAACCGGCCAGGCGTTCTCGTATGCCCAGCCCTGCCAGAGCGGCATTGCACCAAGCGGCAACACGTTCTCGGTGTCGACCTACGGGCATACCGTGTTCCGCAGGGTGCCCTGGGACACACCCTACCAGAGCTGGGATTTCGGCGACACGTACAGCGGGTGTGAGGAGGAGGGAACCGAGTACGCCATCGGCGGCTCGAGCGCGTTCACCTGTCCGGGATTCGACGACGCTCTGCTGCTCGGCCCGGACCTCCAGCGCATCTACGGTCTTCCCTCCGGTTTCAACAACATCCCCGTGATCGGCATCCCGAACTGGTCCAGCACCGACGAGGACATCTTCCTGTTCTACTCATCGGGCCCGGTAAACGGTATCACCGATGGAGCCTGGGTGCGCAGGATCTCGACAGGCGAGTACCTGAAAGTCGGCAACGGTGTTCTCACTCGCGCGAATGACTTCTACCCGCGCGAAATCAGGGCAATCCAGCCCTACACACTTGCCCCCGGTTCGGTACAGTTCACCTATGAGCCGGGCGGCGTTGTCCCGGCCGCAAAGACCGTCTCGCTGCGCAGCCAGAACACCATGGCGTCCGCTCCGAATGTGAGCGGCACGCCCAACTGGCTGCAGGTTGCAGTGTCACCGAACGGCGCGCGGGAGTTCGTCCTGACCAACTCGCTTGTGTCGTCCAACCTGCCTGGCACCGGGAGCTACCCGGTGACCATCACGGTTACCCCCGCGGGAACAACGGTGCAGCTGACCTACAGCGTGGAACTGGTTGTCGGCGAGCCGCCGCCAAGCCCGATTGTCATCGACAGTCCCTCGGGGAACACGACCTACACTCTCGGCGACACGCTCCACGTGCTCTTTTCTGCCCAGAACCCTCCGATATCGGGCACACTGGTGTCGCTTACGACCGATGGCGGTGAGTACTACACCACGCTCCACTCGGGCGCATCGTACGAGTCCGGCGACAGCGTGGTCCTTGACTACGTGCTCACCCCGCAGGTGCTGGGCGCCCAGTCATCGTCGGCCAACTGCATCGTACGGGTCTCAGCGTATCCCACCGGGTTCGAGACCTACACCGAGCAGTTCTCGATAGCTTCCCCGGCACAGACATCGACTGGCGCGCGCCCCGCCGCGCCGCGGCGCGGCGTGTCGCGGGTCTCGGTGGTGCCAACACCTGTCGGCCTGCAGGTTCGTATACGCTCGGCCGCCGGTCAGACCGTGCAGTCGTACAGTGTCAACGGCCAGGCCGTGCGCCGGACCAACACGCCGCGCTTTGGTTGTTCGAACTGAGCAGCAGAATACCACCCGCCTTGTCGGAGGATGCCATGCGCACACGAGTCCTGAACATCAACCTGGCGCGCTCATGCCTGTCTGTTGCGCTGCTGTCGGCAGGCTGGCTGTACGCACAGTCGAAGCTGCCTGTCGGCATCAACATCAACGACAACAGTCCCTGGGACAAGCCGGTCTTCATCGACCTGACCAAGGGCATGTCAGACTGGCACTGCAAGAACGCCGACTGGTCGGGCGGGTACAGCTCCGGCTGTCCACTCGACTCGATTGAGCTCGACACCGACGGCTACCCCCTCGAGGTGCCGCAGACGGTGTCGGGGTACGCGCCGCAGATGGTGGAGGCGCCGATGCAGGGCAACTGCGCGCCGGGCCGCTACGTTCTCACGTACGAAGGCGATGGCGACATCCATATCGGCGTTGGCGGCAGTGTGCTGAACTCGTCGCCGGGTCGCATGGTACTCGATATCCACGGCGGCGGCAACAGTGCATTCCTCGCGATTACCCGCTCGACACGAGGCAACCATGTACGTACTATCCGCGTGGTGCCCGAGAACGTCGAGAATACCTACTCAGATACACACCCGTTTCTGCCTGCGTACCTCGACGTAGTGAAGAACTTTCACTGCCTGCGGTTCATGGGCTGGCAGGGGACCAACTGCTCGAAGCAGGTGTCGTGGTCCAGGCGACGACTGCCGACCGCCTATACCCAGGGCTCGAGCCAGGAGTACGGGCCGGCGCTCGAGTACGCAATCATGATGTGCAACGAGGTGGATGCTGACCTGTGGTGGTGCATGCCGCATATGGCAGACGACGAGTACATGGTCGAGGCGGCACGGTTGATCAAGGCGCAGCTCAAGCCGTCACTCAAGTGGTACTGCGAGTACACGAACGAAACGTGGAACTGGGGTCCGGGGTTCTGTCAGTTCGGCTGGATCAACGGCAGTGACGGTGTCGGGGCGTGCCCGGGGGCCGCGGACAGCATCCGCAACGCCATCCTCCAGATATGGCAGAACGGCGGCGATTTCGGTACCACCAACGGCTACATGGCCAACCGTCTGTTCCGCCACGCCAGGTCGGTGTTCACCGGTGTCGACCAGTCACGACTCGTGCGCGTGGTTGGCGGGCACGCCGGCTGGTTCGGCATCTCACAGTCATCGGTGGAGTACACGTTTGACCACGGGGACGGGTGCGATGCGCTGGCGATTGCGCCCTACTTCGGGTTTGAGGGAGGGGGCTCGGCGGTCAGTTGGTTCTGCGACAACACTCTCTCAGCCACACCCGAAGCCATCGTCGACAGCATGGCCGTTGCCCAGCAGCACAACAGAGCAGGCCTTGTCCAGCACGGACAGTACGCACAGCAGAAGGGCATCGACCTGATCTACTACGAAGGAGGCGCGAGTTACGGCTATTCGGCCTGTCTCTTCCAGAGCCCGCTCGAGGGCATTGTGAAAGCGTCGGCGTACAGCGACGGGATGTACGACCTCGCACTCGCCGACATCGCGATGGCGGCCGACCCCCAGATCGACTGCCGACTCTACGTGCCGCTCATTCTGTTCGGCGAACCACACCACTACGGTCACCTTGACTCGGCTTCACAGATCTACCTGCCTCGCGCCCAGCAGCCGGCCAAGTTCCGTGCGCTCATGGACGGTAACGTTGAGAGAACGCTTGCCACGGCGCCGGTCGTGTCGCGCATGCCCGCCACGCCGGCTGCGCGAAGACCCCGCACCGTACTCGGCTTTACGCGCAGGCCAGGAGCAATCTCTCAGTTCGCCAGGGCATGCGTGGACGCCGTTGTGTACGCGACTGACGGCAGACGGGTGTCGGCGCAGCCGAAGGCTGCTGCCGGAGCGGGTGCGGAAGCGCGTGCCACGGCGGTGTACGTGGTGGCACCGGGGGGCGGGGCGGCTCCGCGGTGAGAGGCACGCGCTGAGAGTATCTGCAACGGGTCACTGCGGGCAGCGGACACTGTCGAGTTCTCCCCCTCCCGCCGCATGTCCGCAGCCGACCCCGCCAACTCCTGCTTCCGCACGATAGTAACTTCCGCTCTCCCCGAGCAGGAGCCGCGCTTCGCATGACCACGCACGCATGCAGGGTATTCACCGACGAGTTGCCGACAGCGCAGGAGCTGGCGTCGCTGTTTGCCCAGGCCGGTTGGGCCCGTCACCGCACGCTCGACGAGATAGAGGCGATGCGTGCCGCGACCACGGTGTTCGCCGCGGTGCGCGACGGCGGCAGGTTGGTCGCGTTCGGCAGGGCGCTCTGCGACGGCGCGTTCAGGGCGCTTGTCGATGATGTGATCGTGGATGAGGGCTGCCGCGGCAGAGGTATCGGCAGCATGGTGATGGAAGCCCTGATGCAGCGGCTGTGCGGTATCGACGAGGTGTTTCTCAACACCGGCCCCGAGCTGGAGCGGTTCTACGGGAGGTACGGTTTCAGCACGTTCGGGGGACTCACCATGGTGGCGGAGTCCCCCGGGTGATACGGCTGGGACCGAGGCTGCTCAGTGCCGCTTGCCCGCACCCTTCCTGCGCACCGTCTTCCTCACGGCCGTGCTGCGTCCCGCCTTACTCGCTGCCTTCCTGAGAGGCCTCTTCGCCGCTCTCTTTGCCGACGCCGTCTTCGGCTTCGGTGGGGTCTTGCCGTCCAGGTACAGCGGCGGCGCCTTCTGCCCGAGTTTCGTCACCTTGGTCGGCAGACCCATGGTGTTGAGAAGGGCGATAAACGGGTCGGGATCGAGTTCCTCCACGTTTACCATGGTGCGAGGGTTCCAGGTTTCGTTGGCGACCAGAATCGCGGCAGCCACCGGCGGCACGCCGGCCGTGTAGCTTATCGCCTGCGACTCCACTTCCTCGTAGCATTTCCTGTGGTCGCTGACATTGTAGATAAAGACTTCCTTCTTCCTGCCGTTTTTCATGCCGCGGACCAGGTCGCCGATACAGGTTTCGCCAGTGTAGCGGGGCGCCAGCGACGCCGGGTCGGGCAACACTGCTTTCACCACTTTCAGCGGCACCACTTCCAGACCTTCCGCGGTTGTCACGGGAAGGTGCGAGAGGAGCCCGAGTGTGCGCAGGACCGTGAACACGTTGATGTAGTGATCGCCGAAGCCCATCCAGAAGCGGATGCTGTTCGCGTCGATATTCTTCGACAGCGAGTGCAGTTCATCGTGGCCATTGAGGTACACCGGCTGCCTACCCACCACCGGAAGGTCCACCATCCACTTGTGCGTGTGCGTGGGCGCGCTGAGCCACTTCCGGTTGATCCAGGTCCAGACCTTGATGAACTCGCGGAAGTTGATCTCGGGGTCGAAGTTGGTGGCGAAGTAGTGGCCGTGGCTCCCGGCGTTGACATCGATGATATCGATGGTGTCGATAGTGTCGAAGTGGTGCTTGACGGCAAGTGCGGCCCAGGCGTTTACCACGCCGGGGTCGAAACCGACGCCGAGGATTGCGTTTATGCCGCGGGCTGCGCAGCGTTCCCTGCGCTTCCACTCGTAGTTGGCATACCAGGGCGGGTCCTCGCAGACCTTGTCGGGCTCTTCATGGATTGCCGTATCCATGTACGTCACACCCGCCTCGAGGCACGCCTCCAGCACCGACATGTTTACGAACGCGTTGCCGAGGTTAATGACGATCTGGGAGTTGGTCTGTCTGATGATGTCAACCGTGGCGGCGACGTTGAGTGCGTCGAGCTGGCGTGACTGGATGGCGCCGTCCTTCACCTTCATGTTGCCCTTGCGGCGGATGCTCTCGATGATCGCGTCGCACTTGGACTGCGTTCGCGAGGCGATACAGATATCGCCGAGAACATCGTTGTGCTGCGCGCACTTGTGGGCGGCCACGTGTGCCACCGCCCCGGCCCCGACAATCAGCACGTTGCGCTTCATGATGGGCTCCTCTCAGGACAGACTGTTGACGAAATCGCCGTATTCGAATCGGCGGACCACCTCCATTGACCCGTCAAGACGCCGCACCACTATGGCCGGCATCTGCAGGCCGTTGAACCAGTTTTTCTTCACCATGGTGTACCCGGCCGCATCGGCAAGCCGCACGGTGCTTCCCACGCGCAGCTTCGATGCGAACCGATACGTGCCGAAGATATCCCCCGCCAGGCACGACCTTCCCGCCACCATGTACCGACGGCGGCCGGCGCCTTTCTGTTCCATCTTTGCCGGGGTGCGGTAGACCAGCAGGTCGAGCATGTGCGCCTCGATGGACGCGTCGACGATTGCGATATCGACACCGTTCCGGATGACGTCGACGACGGTAGTGACCAGCTCGGCGCACCGCGTGATTGTCGACTCGCCCGGCTCGAGGTACACCTGCACGCCGTACCGCTCGCTGAACGACTTGAGCAGGCGGCAGAACCGTTCGAGCGGGTAGTGGTCCTTCGTGAAGTAGATACCGCCGCCGAGGCTTACCCACTCCATCTGTTTCAGCAGTGCGCCGTAGCGTTTGCCGATGTGCTCCAGCAGGCGGGCGAACGCCGGGAGACTGTCGTTCTCGCAGTTGCAGTGGAACATCAGGCCGCTGATACGATTGGCGTGGCGACGGATCTCGGCAACACTCGAGACCCCGAGTCGCGAGTGCTTCCGTGCCGGGTCAGCCAGGTCGAAGTGCGAGTAGCTGACGCCGGGGTTGGCCCGAAGGCCGATCGGCAGGCCGCGGATGCGTGGGCCGTGGCGTTCGAGCTGGCTCGCCGAGTTGAAGATCACCTTGCTCGCATACGGTCTGACCGCGCGGATATCGCTCTCAGACCAGCCGACGCAGTACGCATGCGTTTCGCCGCCGAACTTCTCGTGCCCCAGGCGCGCTTCGTACAGCGAACTGCTCGTGGTGCCATCCATGTATCGCCGCATGAGTGGGAACACCGCCCAGGTGGCGAAGCACTTGAGGGCCAGCACCGATCTGGCTCCGCTCTGCTCGCGCACCCGTGCGATGCGTTCGAGGTTGCGTCTCAGCGCGCGCTCGTCGATGAGGTAGTAAGGGGTGGGCGGCAGCATGGCCTGCGTGCTCCGGGTACACGTTTGCTGGGTGCTCGGAACGACGAAAATAGAAAATGTCGGACAGGTCGGGAACCGTGCGTCCGCCGCCGGCCGCAAATAAGGTTGCGGCATGCACGTATTCCCAGACGAACAGCTTGACGCATGCGAATGGACGTTTGAACGAACCGGCACGCACCGCTTGATACGGCACGTGCGTGCTGCCTGTGTGTCTCCTGCCCCATCGGGGGAAGAAAGCGGGGTCTTTCGATGCGTCACACAACCATAGTCCTGTGCGCAGTCACTGCAGCGGCGTTTGTTCTTCATTGTGCAGAGGTAACCGACCCGGAGGACACGACGGCGAGTGTCACCCGCGCGATTACCGATCTGCTCGACACGGCACAGGCGGCAGACTACCTGGTGGTTGCGGCGGACGGGCTCGAGGAAGCAGCGAAGGCATACGTGGACTACCGTATGGGCAACACGACCGATGACGTGGCGAATGCAGCGTACGCCATGTACGGGGAGGTGGCCGTCACGTTTGACAGCGGAGCGTTTCCGCTGCAGGAGCTGTTGAGGTATGCCGCGGTGTCGTGGAGCAGCGCCCCGCAGTACGTCGTACTCCTCGGTGATATCCCCAGTGATACGACGGGATACACCGCGAGTTGGGACCGGGTGTACATGGATCCCGACGGTGACGGCGTGGCGGAGGTCGCGGTGGGGCGGATCCCGGCGCAGACCAATGCCGAGGCCGGTGCGCTACTCGAGAAGATCCGCACTTGGGAGTCGGGAGTCATCGGGAACCGTGCGCTGTTCATCGCTGACGATTCGTGTCAGGGAGGGATAGTTGACCACCTGGGCATCGAACAAGTTGCAGCAGCGGTGCGGGACACGTTTGACCCGGGACATACCCACTCGGAACTGCTGGCAGTCTCAACGCTTGGGACGGGCTGCGCCTGGCCGGAGAGCCTGCTGGTGAGAGCGAGAGACTCGGTGTGCAGCGCACTGTGTATTGACAGGGATTTTGTGACGTGGGTGGGACATGCGAATGCCGCCGTGTGGGGTGACGAAGCGGTGCTCTCCTTCGGTGGTACGTCCCGACTGAGCGATGGTGCGGTGTACATCGCGGCGGGGGGCCAGACGGCCGACTACACGGCAGACAGTTCACTGGCGACTGAGCTGCTGTTCAGCGCCGGGCGAGGCGCAGTAGCCTACATCGGGTATGGCGGCGAAGCGTACGTGTCCCACATACAGCGCGTGTTGAGCGAGCTGTACGGGTTGGTAGGTGACGGTTGGGGGACCGTGGGCCAGTGCTGGGTGGCAACGGCCAACGCGCTTGGCCCGCCCTCGCTTGCCACGGCCCTTCTGCTGGGTGACCCGGCAATGCGGGTGAGCAATTAGGCGCGTGTTCAGCCCCGGGCCGGGCCGACGGTGGCTCGCTGGGCGATGTAGCCTTCAATCTCCACGCGCTCCGGGCCCAGGTGTCCCGGCCGGGGCGGTGGCGGCGAGAGGATGTGCTGCAGCGCCGCCAGCATCACCGTACGGCAGTTGAAATTGTAGCTTGTCAGATTGTTGACCAGCGCCAGGTTCCCGTCATCAAAGCCCACCAGCGAGATTTCCTGCGGTACGCGCACGCCGCGACTCGCCAGGTAGCTCAGGCAGACCAGGGCTGTCGGGTCGTTGTCCGCCACCCAGGCCGTGACACGACTGTCGTCGCGCAGCTCGTCAAGCACACGACAGATCTCTTCCCATGGCAGGTAGCTGCGCACAAGCCGCTGGATCTGTTGTTCGGGCCAGAGCAGGCCACGCGCCAGCGGATAGTGGTTGTGCATCGAGGACACCGGGCTGCCCCGGATCGTGCGTGCGACGAACGCCTGCCGCGACAGCGCTTCGCCGCCGATCGGGATCGTCACGCACCGCACCGGCGGTCCCTCGCCCGTCGGCCGAAGGCCGGCGTCGACCCCTCTCAGGCGCTGGTGAGGCCAGCGCTGTTCACTGTAGGCTGTGATGAATGCGGCGGCCCGGTGGCCGAGTTGGGCGAGCAGGCGCCCGACCGACTCCCCGCACGTCTCGCCGTACGCCAGCGCGAACACGCGCGACCGGTGCGTGGCAGGACGTGCCGTCGCCGCTTCCGCGGTGCCCTCATCGATGAACGCAGTGGGAGTCGCACATGAGGCGAGCATGGTGAGCACCTCTTCACACACTCTCCACGGGAGCGCGGAGCCGAAGAGCACCACGCCAAGGACACCGCGGGCTGCCGGGCCGGCCGTGACCAACTGCTGCAGCTCGTCACCATACTCGACTCCGTGCCGGCCAAACGAAACCGAGGCGGTGCGGAACGCAAGGTTGCGCAGTGCGCACTCGCGCTCCAGCGTCGAGAGCGACTCACTTGTGCGCTCGGTGACCAACTGCAGGTACTCACTGGTGCCCGATGCCACGGCCAGCACGGCGCTGGCATATTGCGACGCCGCCAGAATCGGCACACGATACCCGCGCCCCCAGGGCACCAGCGAACGCTCGGCCACCAGCGCGTGCAGTGCAGCCCTGACAGTCCGGAAACCTGCTCCGTGCCTGCCGCACAGCTCCTTGAGCGTGGGCAGCAGTGCTCCCGGCGCGTAGGTGCCGCTGGTGATATCGCGCTGGAGCGAAGCTGTCAGCCATGCCACCTTCGTGTAGTACGCCCCGGCGGGCCGGCGGTGCGGAAGAACCGGCATCGTGGACGGCGATACGATCCTGATGCCCGATCTGTGCCTCGCGGTCAGTGTGCCTTCGAGGACTCGTTGCCTGACCGCTCGGTGCATGGCACCGACCGACACACCCGCTTCACGACTGAGCTGCGCAATGGGTGGCACGCGCGAGACCGGGCTGCTGGCGGCTGAGGCCAACAACCGGTCGAGGAACGCAGACGCCTTCGCGAACCCTTTCGGGCGTTGCGCACTCATGGCGACGTGCGGAGGGTGGAGATGGGGGGCTTCGGAGTCACTGGTCCGTTACCTACCTGGCTGGGTCTTAGGGGCGCCCAGCCCCTATCTATGTCAAATATATATCGATATATAGCAATTACAGCAATAATGCAAATGGCTTGGACAAGAGCTGACAGATAGGTTAACGACTGGTGAAACTGGTAGCCATCCGTCATGGGGAGGGGACTATGCGTCGCTCAGTCATCGTGACACTTTTGCTCGGGTTGTGTTTCCCGGTGCTGTCGGCAACTGTCAGCCTCAACCCGGACTCCACCTACCAGACCATGGAAGGGCTCGGGGTGGCAGTCCCGCAATGGCTCTACGACGCCAACAACACGACAGCCATG